>NZ_PGDQ01000009.1 GCF_003073135.1 Euzebya rosea | reverse complement strand
CGGGTCCGGGGCGGAGCCCCGAGAAGGTCAAGGGTGTGATGTCCATGGGAGGGACCCACTCGTGGGAGGGACCTGTGGTCATCGCACTCGCGGGTCCGGGGCGGAGCCCCGGAAAGAAGGAGGTCTGACAGGATGGTCACTCTGGGATACCTCGCAGCGGTCCTCATCGGGCTGTCGGTTGCGTTCGTGGCGGTCGGGTTGTCCCGCCGCACCAGCGCCGGTGTGGCCGCGCTGACCCGCGCCGGGGCGGGTGGCCCCGTGGCCGCCGCACCGACCGTCGACCGCGACCCCGGCCTCGGCGCCCGCCTCGGCACGATCGTCAGCCGTCGGATGCCCGGCCGCCGACGGTTGAGCCGCGAGGAGAACAACCGCTGGCGTGGCCGCCTCGACCGGGCCGGCCTGACCATGCCGCCCGAGGCCGTCATGGCGCTCAAGGTCGCCGCCATCGGCGCGGGACTGGTCATCGGGCTGCTCATCAGCCTCGTGTTCGGCCTGTCCGTCGGCGTCGCGCTGGCCACGATCGTCGGCGCCGGCGCCGTCGCCTGGCTGCTGCCCGACCTTTGGGTCCTCAACACCGCCCAGCGGCGTCAGCAGCAGATCACCCGTGCCATGCCCGAGACCCTCGACCTGCTGGCGTTGACCGCGCAGGCCGGCCTGGGACTCGAGCAGGGTGTGGCCGAGGTGGCCGGTGAGCTGCCCGGCCCCCTGGGTGCCGAGCTCGACCGGTTCCTGAAGGAGCAGCAGCTGGGCGTCAGCCGTCAGGCCGCCCTGCAGGGGCTGATCGACCGCAACGACTCCGAGGACCTCACGTCCTTCGCCCTGGCGCTGCTGCAGGCCGAGCAGCTTGGTACGCCCATCTCCAAGACGCTGCAGGTGCAGGCCCGCGAGATGCGACGGCGACGCCGCGCGAGGGCCCGCGAGCGTGCCGGCAAGGCGCCGGTGAAGCTGCTCTTCCCCCTCATCTTCGGCATCTTCCCCGCGCTGTTCATCATCATCATGGGCCCCGGCGTCCTCTCCATCATGGACGCCTTCAGCCGCTGACCCTCGACCCGGGGGCCAGCCGTGTCGCCCCGCCCCCGACCCCGTGTGCGCTGGCCCGCCCATCCCGGCGGCCACCGCACACGCCCTTGGCCCACGTGTGGCATGCCCACCCGCACGGGGCGTGCATCGCACACGTCCCCGCAGGGCGTGTGACATGGCCAGCCCCACGCGCTGCCCACCGCACACGCTGGGCGGGGTGGGCCGCCTCGACGGGGTGGGCCGCCTCGACGGGGTGGGCCGCCTCGACGGGGTGGACCGCCTCGACGAGGTGGGCCGCCCCGACCGCCCTGGCAGAGTCCGCGCGGGCCGACACCGGGTCCCACCCTCGCCCGTGGGCCCTGGGCTGCCCAATCAGGCGTCCACCGCACACGCCCTCGGCCCACGTGTGGCATGCCCACGGGCACGGGGCGTGCATCGCACACGTCCCCGCAGGGTGTGTGGCATGGCCAGCCCCACGGGCTGCCCACCGCACACGCCGGGCAGGCCCAGCCAGCCCGAGGCCCCGCACACGCCGGGGCAGGCCCAGCCAGCCCGAGGCCCCGACCGCCCCGGGGCAGGCCCAACCAGCCCGAAGCCCCGACCGCCCCGACAGACCGACTCCCCGCGGGCCAAGCCGCCGCGAGGCCCCGAGGACCTGCAGGACCAGCAGCCCTGCCCAGCCACCCGGACGGGTTAGCCCATCCCGACGCCCTGCTGGCGCTGGTAGGTCTTGCCCTCGGTCTGCAGGGAGGGGGCGACCATGACCTCGGCGCGCTGGAACTCCTTGATGGTCTGGTACCCGCAGGTGGCCATGGAGGTGGCGAGGGCGCCGAACAGGTTGCGGGTGCCGTCGTTCTCGTTGGCCGGACCGACGAGGATCTCCTCCAGCGACCCGACGCGGTCGACCCGGACACGGGCTCCGCGGGGCAGCGTCGGGTGGAACGTCGCCATGCCCCAGTGGGTCCCCTTGCCGGGGGCCTCGGCCGCGCGGGCGAGGGGCGAGCCGAGCATCACGGCGTCGGCGCCGCAGGCGATGGCCTTGGCGATGTCACCGCCGGTGCGCATGCCGCCGTCGGCGACGATCTGGACGTAGCGGCCGGTCTCCTCGAGGTGGCGGCTGCGTGCGCCGGCCGCGTCGGCGATGGCGGTGGCCTGCGGGACACCGAGGCCGAGCACCCCGCGGGTGGTGCAGGCGTTGCCCGGTCCGACGCCGACGAGGATGCCGGCCGCACCGGTCCGCATGAGGTGCAGGGCGGAGGAGTAGGAGGCGCAGCCGCCGACGATCACCGGGATGTCGTAGCGGGCGATGAACTCCTTGAGGTTCAGCGGCTCGCTGCGGGTGGACACGTGCTCGGCGGACACGACGGTGCCCTGGATCACCAGGATGTCGAGGCCGGCGTCGAGCGCCAGGGAGTGGAACTCGTTGACCTTCTGCGGCGTCAACGAGGCCGCCACGGTGATGCCCGCGGCCGCCATCTCCTCCACACGGCGACCGATCAGCTCGGGCTGCACGGGCTGGGCGTAGATCTCCTGCATCCGTGCGGTGGCGACCTCCTGGTCCAGCTCGGCGATCTCCTGCAGCAGCGGCTCGGGGTCCTCGTAGCGGGTCCACAGGCCCTCGAGGTTCAGCACACCGAGGCCACCGAGCTTGCCCAGCTCGATGCACGTCGCCGGTGAGGACACGCCGTCCATCGCCGACGCCAGCACCGGCAGGTCGAAGGTGTAGGCGTCGATCTGCCAGCTGATGTCGACGTCCTCGGGGTCTCGGGTCCGTCGGGAGGGGACGATGGCGATGTCGTCGAGGCCATAGGCCTGACGACCGCTCTTGCCGATGCCGATCTCGATCTCCGCCATGGTGGGTCCTCACATGGGTTCGTGTGCGTGTGCACCTCGTGCACGACGCGTGGGAAAACAACAAGCCCCGGCGTGAGAACCGACTCACCCGGGGGTCGGGGGCGGATGATACCGAACAGCAGGAAACCCCGCCGCGTGGTGCGACGGGGTCCCTCGGGTTGTCGGTCGACCGCTACTCGGCGGTGCGGCGACGGCTCAGCAGCAGGAACAGCCCACCGGCCAGGAGCGCACCCAGGGTCATGGCGCCCATGCCCTCGGCGTCGATGCCCGTGTCGGCGATGGTGTTGTCAGGCGAGACGGCGACGGAGGGGCCGTCCTCGCACTCCTCGGGGAGCGCGTCGGCGTCGAGGACACCAGCGTCGATCAGGGTCTGGACGGTGTCGCAGCCGCAGTCCTCGAGGAGGCCCTCGGGGAGGTCGGCCGGGTCGATGTCGCCGGCGACGACCGCGTCGGCGAGCGCCTCGCAGCAGGTGGCGAGCAGGTCGCCGAGGTCACCGGGGAGGTTCATCGGGTCGACGGTGCCAGCCACGATGGCGGCGACGAGCTCGTCACAGCCGCACTGGGCGAGCGCCTCGGCGGCCGCAGCCGGGAGGTTGTCGGCGTCCAGCGTGCCAGCGGCGATCGCGTCGAGGATCTCCGCGCACCCGCACTGGGCGAGGGCCTCAGCGGCACCCTCCGGCAGGTTGCTGGCGTCCAGGGTGCCAGCGGCGATCGCGTCGAGGATCTCCGAACATCCGCAGTCCGCCAGCGCGTCCGGTGGGAGGTTGGCCGGATCGATCTCGCCAGCGGCGATCGCGGCGATCAGCTCCTCGCAGGTGCAGGAGGCAGGAAGGTCCTGCTCGTCGAGCACGCCATCCCCGTTGGCGTCCATCTCGGCGAGGGTCTCGTCGCTGGGGTCACCGGCGACGATGGCGGCGACGACGTCAGCACACTCGGGTGCCACGTCGGGGCAGCCGCCCGGCGGGACCGGGTAGCAGGAGTCGTCCTGGGCGCTCACGGGGGTGGCGACTGCCATCATCGTGAACATGCCCACGAGCAGCACGAGGGCGTACATCCCCGTTTGCCGCAGGATCTTGGTCATCTGTGATCATCTCCGTCTGTGGTCGCCCCACCCCTGGCGCCCAACGGGCACCACTGCAACGCGACACGCATGCTGGTCAGAACGGGACGGTAGGCGTCTGATACATGCGTCGTCAACTCTCGGAGGCGATTCACTATGCCTCACGCAGCGCCGAACCCGAGGAGCGTGACCGAACGGCCATGTCCGATACATCCCGAAACCAGCAGTTCAGACGGCGGGGAGGGGGGTCCTTGCGCTACAACGCCCCGCTCTCGCGGTTCCGTGCAACCCGTCTGGCCGGGGTCGTCGCGTCCGACCGACCGGCCACGGTGCTGGACCTCGGCTGCGGTTCCGCCTCGCTGCTGCACGACGTGCTGCTCGCCGCGCCGACGACTCGAGGGCACGGGATCGACGTCGATGCCGAGGCCATCGGACGCGCCCGTCGCGCAGCCCGGACCCTCGGGGTGCACGACCGCGTCACCCACGACGTCGCCGACGCCGGGCAGTCGTCCCTGCAGGCCGATGCCGTCCTGTGCGTCGGGTCGAGCCATGCCGTCGGCGGACTCGACCGTCTCCTCCACGACGTCGACGCCGACACGATGCTGCTCGGTGAGGGCTTCTGGCACGGCAGCCAACCCCTCGCGTGGGCGGAGGCCTTCGGCCGGCTGCCGGAGGGACTCGGCGGGCTCGTCGAGCGCACGCGGGCTGCCGGGTGGTCGGTCATCGGCGCGGAGGCCAGCGATCCCTGGGAATGGGACGCGTTCGAACGGGCATGGGGGGACGGGGTCAGGCGATCGCGCCTGCCCGGGGCAGCCGCCTTCGCCGACCAACGGTGGGATGCCTACGCGACGGGGTATCGGGGTCGGCTCGGCTTCGGCTGGCTGCACCTGCGTCGGTGAGCCGCCGGGCATCGCTCAGGCCTGCAGCAACACGCTCACCGAGAGGGCGACGACGCTGAGGACCGCGACCGGCAGGCCGAGCCTGGCGAAGTCCCCGAACCGGTAGCCGCCCAGCCCGTAGACCATCAGGTTGGTCTGGTAGCCGAGCGGGGTCACGAAGGACAGGGACGCGGCGACCGCCACGGCGAGGAGGAGTGGGCGTGCGGCCAGGTCGGCCCGCTCGGCGGTGGCCACGGCGACGGGGAAGGCCAGCACGGCGGCGGCGTTGTTGGTGATCAGCTCGGTCAGCACGACCACGAGGAGGATCAGCCCCACGACCAAGCCGGCGGCGCCGAAGGGACCCGCCACCTGCTGGACGAGGCCGGCGATGGCGTCGGCCAGCCCGCTGGACTCCACCGCAGCGCCCAGCCCGAACGCGGCGGCGATGACGACGATGACGGGCACATCGATGGCCTGCCGGGCCTGTGCCGGCGACATCACCCTGGAGGCCACCAGCGCGAGGGCGGCGGTCAGCGACGCCTCGAGGATCGTCAGGAGCCCCGAACCGGCCAGCACCAGCATCCCGGCAAGCACCAGCAGCGCCAGGCGGGTACGTCGCTTGTCCAGCGGCGCCTCGGCCCCGATCGCCGCGACCAGCGCGAAGGTGCCGCTGTCCTGCGCCCGAGCCGCGAACCCGGCACCCGCGAGGCACAGCAACGTGTCGCCGGTCCGGAGGGTCACCTCGCCCAGCTTGTCGCCGACGGGGGCGCCGGCGCGGTGGATCGCCACGACCGCGGCGCCGTAGCGGGCCCGGAAGCCAACCTGCTTGAGGGTCTGCCCGACCAGCGGCGAGGACGGGCCGATGACGGCCTCGTAGAACATCTGCGCCGTGCCCCCGATGGCGCTGGCGTGGTGGGCCTCGGAGGAGGAGAGGCCTCGTCGGTGCTGCAGGTCGACCACCCGGTGCACGTTGCCGACGAAGGTCAGCTCGTCCCCGCCGAGCAGCTGGATGTCCGGGGCGACGGGCGCCATGACCTGCTCGCCGCGACGGACCTGCACGCAGTACACCCCGCGCAGTGCACGCAGGCCGGCGTCGGCGATCGTGACGCCGTCGACCGGCCCGTCGGCGACGACCTGCACCGACAGCGTGAACGCCTTGGCCCCGACGCGGAAGGATTCGTGTGCGGCGGTTCGGGTGGGAAGCAGCCGCGGGGCAGCCAGCGCGATCACCGTTCCTCCGACGACGGCGACGGGAAGGCCGAACCGGAGGGGTTCGAGCAGGCCGAGCGGCGCCAGCCCGGACTGCTCCATCAGGCCCGAGACGACGAGGGTCGTCGAGGTGCCGACGGCGGTCAGGACACCCCCGAGGATCGCCGCGTAGCTGAGGGGGATGAGCAGCTTGGACGACGACAGCCCTCGTTCCTCGGCCCACGTGGCGAGGTTCGGCGCCAGGACGGCCACGATCGGCGTGTTGTTCAGCAGCGCCGATGTCGCCATGACCGGCGGCAGCATGCGGACCAGGACCCCACGGGCCGAGGGTGGTCGCTCGCCGTCGTGTGCGCCGGCCAGCAGCATGTCGACCGCGGCGGTGACACCGCCGGTGCGCTGCACGGCCCGGGCCACCACGTAGAGGGCTGCCACGGTGAACGGCGCGGGGTTGGCGAACCCGGCCAGCGCCTGCTCGGTGGTGATGACGTCCAGCAGGAGCAACCCCACCACCGCCCCGAGGATCACGAAGGGTGGCGGTGCCAGCTCGCGGGCCAGCGCGACCAGCACGCCGACGACGACCGCGGCGGTGATCCAGCCGTCGACGGTCACGCCGAGGCGTCCTGTCCCTCGGGCCCGCCGGTCGGCGATGTCCCGGCCGGCAGCAGGCCGCGGTCCCGCAGGGCGGCCATGACTCGTTCGGCGGCGGTGGCGATGGAGATGTCGGTGGTGTCGAGCACCAGCTCGGCGTCCTCGGGAACCTCGTAGGGGTCGGAGATGCCGGTGAACGAGCCGATCTCACCGGCCCTTGCCTTGGCGTACAGGCCCTTCCGGTCACGGGCCTCGCACACCTCCAGCGGCGTGGCGACGTGGACGAGCACGAACCGACCGTGGCGCTCGACCATCTCGCGGACGGTACGTCGCGTGGCGTCGTAGGGGGCGATGGGCGCGCAGACCGCGATGCCCCGGTGCTTGGTGATCTCCGCCGCCACGAACCCGATACGGGTGATGTTGAGGTCGCGGTGCTCCCTCGAGAACGTCAGCTCGCTCGACAGGTGCTGCCGCACCAGGTCCCCGTCCAGCAGGGTCACGGTGCGGTCGGTCTCGGCATGCAGACGCGCCATCACCGCCCCCGCCACCGTGGACTTCCCCGACCCCGACAGGCCGGTGAAGAAGATGGTCAGGCCGGCGCGGTCCGGCGGGGGGTTGCGTGCGTCGAGCAGCGCGGCCACCGAGGCATCGAGGTCCCCGTCCGGGTCCCCCGGCCACCGGACCCGTCCGCCCTCGCCCGCCAGGACGCTGGTGGCCAGCGCGGTGACGGCCGGGACCTCGCCGTCGGCAGGCGGCGGTGCCGGGAGGACGACGTGGTGCACGACGACACCGTCCGCACGCAGCCGGTCGACGTGCAGGCGGTGGGCCCTGACGAGCGAGTGCATCGTCGTGTCGTCGGCCGGTGCGTCGCCGACCAGCGAGACGATCGCCAGCGAGCCGCTCCCCTCGAGGTCGTCGAGCTCTCCGGCGGTCAGCGGCCTGGCCGCGGGGATCACGACGTCCACGCCGTCGGGCGCACCGTCCCGGGTCACGCGCACGTCCTGGTGGTCGTAGCGGACGGCCGGGAGGTCGACGGACTGGGCCCCGTGCAGGTGCACCGTCCCGGGCCCCACCCATGGGGCAGGGGCCGCTCCGGCCACCTCGATGGTTCCCAACCGGACACCCTCGGGTTCGCGCAGCTCGACGGTCTGCCCGACCAGCGACGAGCCGAGGTCGGCGGGCACGTCGAGGGTGACCCGAGGCAGGCCGGCCGCGAGCTCGTCGGGGGACACGAACCCGTCCAGCGGCGAGAGCCACCCGCCGGCCAGCAGCTCCCATGCGGCCAGCTGCGGGCGGCTGAGGGTCAGGGCAGTCATGGGCGGCAGCATAGGGCCGGCCACGACGGACCGACCCGTGCCAACGCCTAGAACTCGAACTCGGTGGGGACCTCGTGGAGGCATTCCAGCAGCGGACGGGCGTCGGAGAGCCGGTCCCGAACCGTGGACAGGTCACCGTCGACCTTGACCTTGCGCATCAGGAACGACATCACGAAGTCGGCCTTCCCGGTGATCAGCCCCTTCCACCGGGGGTAGGCGGCGGTGACGGTCAGGGTGGCGGGCATCGACTCGTCACCGCGTTCGGCGACGAACAGCCCGCCGGGGGCGACGACCATGTCGTGCACCAGGCGGGACTGGAGTCCCCCGCCCTCCTTGACCACGAAGCGGAACCGTCCGGCCAACGCCGTGGAGATCGCGTCGGCACGGGGGTGCGCCGCCACGGTCTCGGCGTAGGCGGTCATCCACTCCGCACGGGGGAAGGTGGGCACTGTCGCTCCTGTCAGGGGGTCTCGGACGGACCCAAGGGTGGCAGGGCGGCGTCCTTGTCGCTGAGGACGGTCACCGGCAGCGGCCAGTCGATGCCGATGGTCGGGTCGTCGAAGCGCACCCCCTGCTCCGTCCCGGGGGCGTAGAACTCGCTCATGACGTAGACCATCACCACGTCGTCGGTCAGCGCCTGGAAGCCGTGTGCGAACCCCTTGGGGATGTGCAGCCCGCGCCCGTTGGCCGCCGACAGCTCGGCCGCCACGTGCTGGGTGCGGGTCGGCGACCCGTCCCTGAGGTCGACCGCCACGTCGAGGATCGCGCCGGACACGACCCACACCGTCTTGGCCTCCGCGTGCGGATCCACCTGGCGGTGCAGTCCGCGGATGGTTCCCCGCCGGGACGTGGAGCTGAAGTTGACCTGCGCGGCGACCGGATCCAGACCAGCGTCGGTGTACTCGTGCTGGCACCACGCCCGTGCGAACCAGCCGCGTTCGTCACCGTGGCGTTGCTGCCGGAGGACCTTGACGTCCTCCAGCGCGGTGTCGAGGACCTCCACCTACCCCTCGTCCTTCCAGGTCCTCCACGGCGGGTCGCCGGCGTCCCACATGTCGTTGAGCGCCACGTAGTCCCGGTAGGTGTCCATCGAGTGCCAGAAGCCGTGGTGGCGATGCATGCCGACCTGCCCCTCGGTGACCAGGCCGGGCAGGACGTCGATCTCCATGAACCCCGTCGGGTCGTGCCCGTCCAGCCGGTCGAACAGCCCCGACGACAGCGCGAAGAACCCCCCGGAGACGTATCCCTCGGCGATCTCCGGCTTCTCGTCGAACGCGGTCACTCGCTCGCCGTCGTGGAGCAACAGCCCGTACCTCGACATCGGCTTCACGCCGGTCACGGTGACCAAGCGGTCGGCCGCGACGTGCTGGCTGTGCACGGCGTCGAGGTCGACGGTGCCGACCCCATCGCCGTAGGTGTACATGAAGTAGGGCGTGTCGATGTACCGCTGCACACCCTGCAGGCGCCCGGTGCTGCCGGAGTTCAGGCCCGTCTCGACGAGGGTGATCTCCCAGTCCTCGACCATCGAGTCACCCAGGTACTCCACGCTGCTGTGGCGGCCCAGCTGCACCCGGAGGTCGGCGGTCTCGGAGTGGTAGTTGAGGAAGTACTCCTTGATCGCCCAGCTCTTGTAGCCGAGGCAGATCGTGAACCGCCGGAAGCCGTAGGTGGAGTAGTGCCGCATGATGTGCCAGAGGATCGGCTTGGTCCCGATCTGCACCATGGGCTTGGGCACGCGCTCGGTTTCCTCGTGGAGGCGCATGCCGAAGCCACCCGCCAGGATGACGACGGGGATGTCGGCCGGATCGAGCCTGTCGGTGCTTCCCATGACGCCGTGTTCTCTTCCCTCGGAAATCGATGTTTCATTCTGGTCGTCGGCAGGTTCGACCGTTCACTGAAGGTCAGTTGTATCGACGCCAGACCTGGTTGGTCGGGTGGCCGTGCAGCAGCCCGTCGGGTCCGTCCTCGAGTGCACGGGCGTAGACCGCAGCCGCCCGGTCCCATGCGGCGACGGTCAGGGCATGCTCGGCGTCGCCGTGCGCGAGGCTCATCACGAGGGAGGTGCCGAGCACGCCGCCGGCGATCAGCTCCTGCATCGCCAGCGCGCGCAGGACCTGCGAGGGTTCCCCATCGGCGTCACGGGTGACGAAGACGAGCACCTGGCCGGGTCCCCAGGCGAAGAAGTGCTCCTCCACCCCGTGGGCCCGGGACACCTCGTTGAGCCGGGCCCTCAGCGCCTCACCGCGTGCGGCGATGCCGGCACCGATGTCGGTCTCCATGCCCACCGCCGTGACCGCCCTGCAGGCGGCGAGTCCGGTGGACTCCGCCCCGTGGGTGTAGCTGGCGAGGAACACCCGGGGACGATCGTGGTCCAGGCCGCCGAGCTCCATGAGCTCGCGCCGACCGGTGACCGCGGAGACGGAGAAGCCGTTGCCGAGCGCCTTGCCGTAGGTCGCCAGGTCCGGGTGGATGCCGTAGTGCCCCATGGCGGTGCGGCCGGGCCAGCGCACGCCGGTGATCATCTCGTCGAGCACGAAGACGGTGCCGGTGTCGTCGCAGAGACGGCGGACGCCCTCGAACCACCCCGGGGAGGGGTCGTCGTACTTGGCGGCCTCCATGACGACCGCCGCCACGGTCCGGTCGGCAAGCAGGTCGCGGAGTGCGTCGAGGTCGTCATAGGGGAAGCCGACGGTGAGGTCGCGAACCGCCGACGGGATGCCGGCGTCCATCGGCGTGGTGCCGATGAACCAGTCCTCGACGGAGAAGAACGGTTGGTCGCGGCAGATGGCGACCAGGTCCCTGCCGGTGGCGGCCCGTGCCAGCCGGATGGCGCTGGAGTTGGCGTCGCTGCCGTTCTTGGTGAACTTCACCATCCAGTCGGGCCGGTCGAGGAAGGCGAGCAGGTCCTCCGCGGCCTCGACCTCCAGGACCGACGGACGCGCGAAGTTCGTGCCCTCGGCGATGGCCCGTTGCACTGCGTCGACCACCCGTGGATGCCCGTGGCCGAGCACGATGGCCCGAAGTCCACCGCCGTACTCCACGTACTCGTTGCCGTCGCTGTCCCACACTCGCGCCCCCTCCCCGCGCACCAGCAGCGGCGGGGCGTTCAGGGGGAACTGGTCGTCGCCCTTGGCGTAGGTGTGGGCACCACCGGGGATCGCCCGGTGGGCACGTCGTTGCAGGGCCCGAGCGGCATCGCTGGGTCCGTGGCGATCCGGTCCGTCGACAAGCACGCGCGGCACGTTAGCCGACGCGCCGGGGCGATGCCGAGCAGTGGGCCCCGGCTCGCGGTGGGCCCGTACCGGTGTGCCGACCCGGCGGGTCAGTCGACGAAGTCGAGCAGGTCGGTGGACGACAGGGCGTCGGCAGCCCTCGCGACCTCCATGACCGGAAGGCCCGACCGGTCGGCGATCTCGAGCACCCCCGTGCTGCCGTCGGCCATGGCGAGCACCCACAGCAGCGCCATCTGGGCCTGCCGGCCCGCGGTCCCCCCGATCGAGGGCCACAGCCCGCGCGGCCCGAGCTGGGGTTCGCCGTGGGGCTTGAGGTTGCGCACCCGCCGGTCGGCGTCCATGGCCTCCAGGCCCGACAGGAGGACGTCGAGGGACTGCGACAGGTGGGTGGGACGCAGGAACGACAGGTCGTCAGCGGAGGTGTGGTACTCCGGGTACGTGCCGTGGGGCGTCCGCTGCAGCAGACCGACCCCGAGGTCGTATCCAAGGGAGTTCAGCTGGCGTTCGTCGTAGCCCCAGGGGGTGTAGTCCACGAGGGCATGGGCGAGTCCGCTGTCCCGCAGGGCCAAGCGCATCGCGGTGTCCATGGGCGCGTCACCCCGGCGTGACCGCTTGTAGGTCACCTGCTCACCCGGGTCGGCCACCCCGGAGAGGACGACGCCGCCGACCACGCGCCGGACCACGTCGGGATGGGTGGCCAGCCACGTGATGACGCCGATCGTGCCCGGGCCGAACAGGAAGCGGTGGGTCCGCCGCAGGGGACGATCCGAGAGGGCTGCCGCCGCAGCCGCCGCGACGACCAGCCCCGACGCGTTGTCGTTGGCCATGGCCGGGTGGCACAGGTGCGCCGTGACGAGTACCTCCTCCGCCGTCCGGCCGGGCAGCACCAGCTCGCCGTAGCTGAGGTGCCCCGGCCCCAGGTCGGCATCGACCACCGCGCGGTACCGCCCCTCCGGCAGGGCCTGCCGAACCCGGTCGGGCAGGCAGAACCCCCATGTCCGCCGGTAGTAGCTGTTGCGCCAGGGGACCACGTCGGGCTGGTCGGGCAGGCTGTGCAGGTGGCCCTGCAGCTCGACGAGGTCGATGGTGGTGTCGACCGGTTCGGAGTAGCCGACGACCTCGAGGATGCTGCGGTCGGAGTCTGCGACGACCGCACCGTCGGGACCGGTCAGCACCGCCCGGCGCAGGTTCCACTCCTCCGGCACCGTCCAGTCGAGCACCTGCTGGCCGCTGGGCACCTCCACGGTCCGCAGGCCCGGGACCCATCCGCGCAGCCGTTCGAGGAGCGTGCGCACCCCGTCGCCGGTCAGGGCTCGGGGCACCGCGACCACCTCAGCCGCCCGCTGCAGCAGCTCCTCCCCATCGGGCACGTCTGCCCGCCCGGTCGAGCGGTCGGTCACAGCGTGGTGAGCTCGGGGATGGCCACCATCAGGCGGGCTCCCCACTCGCGGGTGTACTCCAGCTGTGCGCTGATCTCCTCCCGGAGGTTCCACGGCATGACGAGGATCACGTCGGGTCGTGTCTCGGCCAGCACGTCGGGGTGGAGGATGGGGATCCTCGAGCCGGGTGCCAGGTGCCCGTGCTTGGCCGGGCTGCGGTCGACGAGGTAGTTGAGCAGGTCGCTGCGGATCGCGGCGTGGTTGAGCAGCGTGTTGCCCTTGCCCGGCGCGCCGTACCCGACCACGTGCAGGCCGTCCTGTCGGGCCTGCTCGAGGAAGGACACAAGGTCGTGGCGGACCTTGGCCACCGCGTCGGCGTATCCCTCGTAGTAGGCGGGGGTGTCGACCCCAGCCGCTCGTTCCCGCGCCAGCAGCGCGTCGACGCTCGGGGCGACCACCGGGTTGCCGTCGGTGCGCTGGGCGTACACGCGAAGGGACCCGCCGTGCGTCGGCAGCTCCTCGACGTCGGTGACGGTGAGGCCGTGCCGGGCGTACACGTCCTGCACGGCCACGAGGGAGAAGTAGCTGAAGTGCTCGTGGTAGATCGTGTCGAACTCGCGCCCGTCGATCATGGTCATCAGGTGGGGGAACTCGATGGTGACGGTGCCGGTGGGCGCGACGAGATGGGCCAGGCCGGCGACGAAGTCACGCAGGTCGGGCACCTGCGCCATGACGTTCTTCCCAGCGACCAGGTCGGCCTGCCATCCGTCGGCGACGAGCTCACGGGCCACCGAGAGGCCGAAGAAGTCGACGCGGGTGTCGACGCCCTTCTCCCTGGCCGCCGCGGCGGTGTTGGCCGTGGGGTCCACGCCGAGGCTGGGGATCCCCCGCTGGACCATGTACTGCAGCATGTACCCGTCGTTGGAGCCGACCTCCACGACCCGGCTGTCGGCGTCCAGGCCCAACCGCTCAACCATCGCCTCGACGTAGGCGCGAGCATGGGCCAGCCAGCTGTCGGAGTAGCTGGCGAAGTAGGGATAGGTGTCGTCGAAGATCTGCTGGGGGGCGACGTAGTCCCCGACCTGCACCAGCCAACAGGTCTGGCAGACCATGGCCCGCAGCGGATAGAAGACCTCCCCGACCTCGGCGGCCTCGGGACGGATGACCGTCTGGCACAGCGGCGACATGCCGAGGTCGACGAGCACCTGCTCGAGGCGGTCCCCGCAGGAACGGCAGGACTGGGTCACGGAGGAAGGGGAGGTCCAGGCGGTGTTCACGGCCGGCACCGTATGTTCCCGTAGCATCGATCGCCAGTGCTTGCCCATCACCTCCCCGCCCTCGACCGTCCCGACGCCGTGCTCCTGGCCGTGGGTGCCCACGCCGACGACATCGAGATCGGGGCGGGCGGCACGATCCTGCGTGTCCTCGGCCAGCACCCCGGCACCCTCGCGGTCCGATGGGTCGTCCTCAGCGCCACCCCGGACCGTGCCGAGGAAGCTCGAGCGTCGGCGGCGGCGTTCTGCAGCGACGCACGATCGGTCGACGTGACGGTGCTCGACCTGCCCGACGGCCGCTTCCCCGCCCACTGGGGGGCCGTCAAGCAGTCGTTGCAGGACCTCGCGGCAGACGTCGACCCCGATCTGATCCTCGCCACCCGCCCCGGTGACGCCCATCAGGACCACGACACCGTCGCCACGCTGCTGCCCACCGCGTTCCGCGACCACGCCATCTGGGGCTACGAGATCCCCAAGTACGACGGCGACACGATCCAGCCCAGCCTCTACGTGCCGCTGGACGACGAGCTCGTGGACCGCAAGATCGCGCTGCTCCACGAACACTTCCCCTCACAGGCCGGGCGGGACTGGTGGGACGACGCACTGTTCCGTGCGCTGCCCCGGCTGCGGGGCGTGGAGTGTCGTGCGCGGTGGGCCGAGGCGTTCGTGACGGCCAAGGTGGTCGTGCACCCGTGAGCCGGCAGCCCCGGATCGCGCTGGTCGTGCCGACCGTCGAGCTCGGCGCCTACTGGAAGCCGGTCCTCGACGACCTCGCCGGCCGTTGCGAGGAGACTCGGCTGTTCACCGCCATGCCGTGGCGTGGTATCCGCGACGAGGAGCTCCACCCGGCCGGTCGCGTGACGGTCGTCGGCGAGAAGCGCCGGGTCACCACATCCGGCGACAGCGACTCCGACTACGGCGGCGGGGTCATGGTCCTGTCCCCCGGCATCGCCGCGGAGCTGTGTAGGTTCCGGCCCGACGTGGTCATCACGAGCGGCTTCTCGCTCTGGACGATGATCGCGCTCGCCCTGCGGCCGCTCGCGCGCTGGCGGGTGGTGCTGCTGTGGGAGGGGTCCTCCCCCAGGGTGGACTTCCGCGACGATCCCCGCCGAACGGCGCAGCGACGCCGCGTCGCGCTGGCCGCCGACGCGATCGTGACCAACTCCCCCGGCGGGCGCGACTACCTGCAGGAGCACCTGCGCATCCCTGCCGGCGAGGTCGAGCAGGTCCCCTACATGGTCCCGGACCCCTCGACCCTGGCGGGGGGAACCCCGCCACCCGCCGCTCCTGAGGGCACGGTCACGCTGCTCAGCGTCGGCCGGTGGGAGCCACGCAAGGGTGTCCTGACCCTGCTGGAGGTCGTGGCGGGCCTGGACGCGGAGCTGCGGCGGCGGGTCCGCGTCCGGTTGGTCGGGGCGGGCCCACAGGCCGACGCCATCGAACAGCTGATCGCCGACGAGGGCATGGAGGACCTGGTGGAGCTCGTCGGCTGGGTGCCCTACGAGGAGCTGGGCGCCCACCTGGCGGCCGCCGACCTGCTGGCCTTCATGACCCACGAGGACACCTGGGGCATGGTGGCCCTCGAGGCCATGGCGGTGGGCACGGCCGTGCTGTGCTCGCGATGGGCAGGCGCGCACGCGCTGGTGGATCCGGCGCTGGTGGTGGACCCCCACGACGTCGACGCGACGAGGGCGACGCTCGCCGGACTACTGGCGGACCCGGCACGCATCAGCGAGCTCGGGGCCCGCGCCGAGGAGCGGATGGCCGGCCACCGACCGTCGATGGCGGCGGCACGCCTGTTCGGGGCAGCTCGGCGGGCTGCTGCTGGCTAGGACCGGTCAGTCGCCGCCGCCGACGGCCGCGCGCAGGACGGCCACGGTCCGGCGGACGTAGGGAGACACCCAGTAGGCAGGCCACGCGGGCCCTGCCCATCGCTTGGCGAACGTCTGCCACTCGTCGGTGGGCAGGTGCTTGGTTCCCCGCAGCCGTTCGAGGTCCGCGGCGACGTCACCCGAGGGGACGAACCCCGGGTTGGAGGGACAGTCGCCCACCACCTCCGGCGTGACCCAGATCGGGATCCCGGCCAGCCGTGCACGGAGGCCGTAGTCGTAGTCCCCCATCGAGTGGGTGTAGGCGCGGGCCAGGGTACCGAGGCGTGACACCACGGCCCGTGGGACCAGCACCGCGTTGCCGTTCATGGTATCGGCCCGCTGCGGGCGGCCGTCTGGCTCGATCACGTCGAAGCGCAGGCGCCTGGTCGGGTGCTGGGTGACCCCGCTGTAGTTGACCTGCCCGTCCTCCGGGTCGACGGTGGCGCCGGCGACGATGACCTCCGCCCCGGCGACGGGGACACCCCCGGTCGACTCCAGGGTGTCCAGGAGCGTGCCCAGGGCCGAGGGGTACAGGATGGTGTCGTCGTTGAGCCACAGGGTGACGTCGGGATCGCGCGACAGGGCGTCCGCCCAGGCCATCCGCATGCCACCGTTCCAGAACCGCTGGCCGTCCCCACGCAGGATCCGAACCGAGGGGAAGGCGTCGGCGACACGCGCTGCGGTCCCGTCGGTGCTGCCGTCGTCGACCATCACGACGTCGAGGTCGACGCGATCCAGGGCGTGCTGGGCGTGCAGGCCCTCGAGACAGCGCAGCGTGAGCTCCGCACGGTTGAAGACGGTCATGACCACCGCCAGGCGAACCGGCGGTGCAGCAGGGGCATCGGGCATCCGCACACCGTAACGCCCGGAACCCGTCACTACTTTGTGTCAAGGAGCTAACAGAGCGTGCCGTTACCCTCTGCATGGCAACTTCTACCGACCGTCGCAGCACCGGGATCGTCGCGCTCCTCGTCCTCCTCATCGTCGCCTTCGCCGCTCCCGCGGCCAGCGCGCAGGAGTACTACGGCCGCCGTGGAAGCACTGCCGCTGCCCCCGCCGACGCCCCGCAGGCGCCCGCCGCCCCGCCGGCCCGCACCGGCGACGAGGTCGTCCTCGAGGTCGGCACCGACTTCGCCTCGACGATCGCCCAGCACCCCGCCGGCACCCACTTCCGCATCGCCGCCGGCCGCCACGTCGCCCAGACGATCACCCCCCGCGACGGCGACACCTACACCGGTGACGCCGGCGCCATCATGACCGGCACCGTCACCCTCCCCGCCGACGCCTTCAGCAAGCAGGGCAACGTGTGGGTCGCCGGGGGCCAGACCGCCGAGGCGTTCGTCTTCGACGGCGGCTTCCACGGCAGCACCGAGGACGGGTTCGCCCGCGACGCGGCCAACAACGACCTCTGGGCCGGGGACACCCGCCTGCAGCACGTCAACAGCCGTGGCGAGGTCGACTCGGCCGGCGAGTGGTTCTTCGACTACGCCGCCGACCAGGTCGTCGTCGGCACCGACCCGGCCTCCACGCCCCTGTCCCTGTCGGTCCCGTGGCACGCGTTCCGCTCCGACGCCGACAACGTCACCATCCAGCACATCACCGTCCTTCGCTACGGCTCCTACGCCCAGCACGGCGCCATCCACACCCAGGGCAACGGATGGACGGTCCGCCACGTCACCGTCGCGGAGAACCACGGCGCCGGCATCACCCTCGGCCCCGGCGCCACCCTCACCGACTCGCTGATCACCCGCAACGGCCAGATCGGCGTCACCGCCTGGCACGGCGAGGGCATCGTGGTCGAGCGCAACGAGATCTCCTACAACCGCACCCTGCAGTACCACTGGGGCTGGGAGGGCGGCGGCACGAAGTTCAAGGAGACCACCGGCATGGTGTTCACCAACAACTACGTGCACCACAACTTCGGCCCCGGGGTGTGGTTCGACATCGACAACCGCGACTCGGTCATCACCTCCAACCTCGTCTCGGACAACCTGATCGGTGTCATGGTCGAGATCTCCTACGGCGCGACCATCGCCGACAACCGCGTCACCCGCAACGGGGCGGACGGCTGGGGCGACATCGGGTCCGGCCTGTGGGTCTCCAACTCCTCCGACGTCGAGGTCATGCACAACGACTTCTCCGACAACCGCCTGGAGATCCTCGCCACCCACTACGAGCGCGGGGCCGGCGCGTACGGCCGCTACGAGACCACCGGGCTGAGCGTCCACCACAACGCCGTCACGCTCGGCGGCACCAAGCCGACCGGCCTCCGTGTCTACACCGGCGAGGACGAGTTCTACACCCAGCGCGGCAACACCTTCCAGGACAACACCTACCGCCAGGTCGACAGCGGCGCGGCGTTCTGGTGGAACGGCGACCACGACTTCTCCTCCTGGCAGTCGATGGGCTTCGACGTCAACGCCAGCTTCGCGGGTGCCTCCAGCACCGGCGGCAACCCCATCCGCACCCCCTACCAGGCGGTCGGGTACGGGCACGCTGCGTAGGGGGACTCGCGCCCAGCGTGACACCCTGCGACATCCGTCGCGCGAGGTCGAATTCCTCCCGCCATTTCCGGGCGTTGACCTGTCCGTTCGGTAGCGGCGAATTCGTGGGGTCGGCCTTTACCGTTACCGAACGATGACGCCCTCTCTCCAGCTTCGTTCGTTCCGCGCTGCCCTCGTTGTCCTCCTCGTGGCCCTGATCGCCGTGATGGTCCCGGTGGCCCCACCTGCCGACGCCCAGTCCACCGGCTGGGACGTCGAACGCTTCGAGGCCGACACCGGGACCGGCATCAGCACGGTGGTCGCCCGCCGCATGTGGCCCGACTCCGACACCGTCGTCATGGCCCGTGCCGACCAGTTCGCCGACGCACTCGCGGCTGCGCCGGTCGCCGCCCTGCTGGATGCGCCACTGCTGCTGACCGACCAGTACACGATGCCACGCCACGTGTGGGAGCAGATCGAGCACTACAGCCCCAGCCGGGTCGTCGTCATGGGTGGCAGCGCTGCTGTCGGCGACACCGTCGTGGACGAGCTGCGCGGATGGGGCGTCACGCAGATCGACCGCATCCAGGGCCCCAACCGTTTCGCGACCGCGGCTGCCGCGCTGGACTTCGTCCGGGCCAACGGGGGCAACGCCGACCCCTTCGTCGTCCGGGGCGAGGGCGCCGGACACATCGGTGGTTGGGAGGATGCCGTCGCCGTCTCCCAGCACGCCGCGCTGCTCGGCGCACCGATCCTGCTGAGCCGGCAGGGCGACCTGCCCGCCGAGACCGACGCGGCGCTGGCTGCGGACGCGCCGGACACGATCACCATCGTCGGCGGCGAGGCTGCCGTGAGCCGGGCCGTCTCCGACCAGCTGTGGGCGCGTGGTGACGTCTCCCGACTCGACGGCGTGTCGCGATACCACACGTCGCTGTCGGTCGCTGACGCGACCGAGGCCGCCGGTGCCGACCTGTCCACCGTGTGGTTGGTCAACGGCGCCAACTGGCAGGACGCACTGGTCGCCGGCGCGACCGCCGGCACGCTCGGCGGCGTGCTGCTCTACGTCAACCCCCACGTCTGGTCGACGTCGGTCGGTCGTGACTGGATCCTGGCCCGCACCGGACACCTCGACCAGGTCAACATCGTGGGCGAGCGAGGCCAGCTGCCCACCGAGGTGGACTTCGAGCTCACCGACCTGGCAACCCCCCACGCACCATGGTCGCCGCCGGCCGGGGTTCGCATCACCCCCGGCGCCAACGCGCAGGCCATCGTCGACGCCAACCCCCCGGGAACCACCTACGTCTTCACCGCCGGCGAGCACCGCCTGACGCAGGTCGAGCCGAAGGACGGCGACCGGTTCACCGGCGAGACGGGAGCCGTGCTGCTCGGCGCGATCGACATCGACACCAGCCAGGCCTATCAGGACGGCGACGGGCGCTGGGTCGTGCCGGGCGTGACGTTCGAGCCGCCGCCCCCCGCGGCGATCGCCGAGGCCGAGGAGGGCCGTGAGGGCGAGCTCATCCAGACCGACCTCTTCGCTGGGCGCACTCGCCTCGCGCACACCGGCCAGCGGGGGTCACTGACACTGCCCGACCAGTGGCACCTCGACACCGCCAACGACGTGATCGTGCTCGGCCAGGATCCCGCCACGCTCGGACAGCTCCAGCTGTCGGTCGCCCCCTGGGCGTTCTGGTCCACGGCCCGCGACGTCGAGATCGACCACCTCGAGATCCGCCGGTACGCCACGGCAGCCAAGGTCGGGGCCATCGACGCCCACAACGGCTGGGCGTGGAACATCCATCACGTCACGGTCATGGAGTCCAAGTCCGCTGGTGTCCGCACCGGCGCAGGGACGCGGGTGGCCGACTCCCGGCTGGCGCACAACGGCCAGATCGGCATCACGGGCGGCGACCACCTGCCCGACGGCTCCCAGGCCCCCGTGGTGCTGGAGGGCAACGAGTTCGCCTTCAACGGCGAGGTCGGCTACCGGTGGGACTGGGAGGCCGGCGGCGCCAAGATGACCAACACCGTCAACAGCGTCTTCCTGCAGAACTGGGCCCACCACAACCGTGGTCCCGGCCTGTGGTGCGACCTGGACTGCAACAACCCGCACTGGGTCTCCAACCTGACCGAACACAACGAGTTCGCCGGCATCCTCGTCGAGGAGACGGTGACCGCACTGGTCGACTCCAACGTCTCCCGCGCCAACGGTGCCTTCGCGTTCGGTGACCTCGGCGGCGGCATCTGGGTGTCCAACTCACCGGACACCGAGGTTCGCTCCAACGTCCTGGAGAGCAACCGGTTCCCGATCATGGCCAACCACAACGGGATCCCGAGCGGCGAGTTCGGCGTGCTGGAGATCGCGGACCTGTACGTGCACAGCAACGACATCCGGATCGACGCCTACCTCCCCGGCCTTCGGGTCACCACCAACGAACCGGAGCGCTACGAGCGAGACGACCTGGTGTGGGAGTCCAACGTCTACCGGCTGCGCGAGGATCGTGCGGAGCACTTCTGGTGGGGACGGAAGGTCACCGTTCCGGAGTGGACCGGTCAGCTCAGGTTCGACACCGACGGTCGGTTCCTCCCCGTGGACGCCACCGCGATGGCCCCACCGGCGCCGTTCCGGACCCGCCCCTACGGCAGCGGGTAACCACAGTCCAGCTCCCTCGAAGGGCTCGGCCACGACGGCCGGGCCCTTCGTCGTTCCCCGACCGGGTCAGCGGCGGACGAGGCTGTCGCCCGGCCGCACGAGGTGCAGGCCCCGTCCCATGCGCCGCTGCGGATCCGCCCAGATGGCCATCGCCAGCCCGAACAGCAAGCCCTGCTCCATGCCCAGGTTGTAGGGCACCGAGTAGAGGGCCTGGATGGTGAGGATGGTGAGCATCACCGATGCGTTCAGGTAGCCGTCGTCGACCTCGAGCTCGTGATGCCGGAGGCGCCGCGCCGACATCCAGCCAGCCGCGACGACCAGCAGGATGCCGACCAACCCGATCCGCAGGAGCATCTCCAGGTAGAAGTTGTGGGGGGGTACGTCGACGTCGAAGCCCGCGGACACCGACCGCTCCCAGCCGGATCCGTAGGGAACACCGAAGAGGTATTCGAAGGGTCCCACCGGGCCGGACTCCTCGAGGAGGTCGGCCCAGCCGGAGACTCGCCACTGCCATGTCTTGTCACTGGTGGCGTCAGCCCGACCTGCTTGTTCACCGAGGGCGGCGAAGTCCACGAGGAGGAGGCTGACCAGCCCGAACACGACGACTCCGACACCCACCGACATCACCATCGTCCGGGACACACGCTTGCGGTTGTCCCACACCAGGTACGCCGTCCCCGCGACCAGTGTGAGCCACACGGAACGGTGCTGGAGCAGCACGACGACCACGCCGAAGCATCCGCCCGCCAGCTGCTCCAACCTCGTCGCCCGTCCTCGCAGCAGCCGTGGCAGCAGCATGAGGAACCCGATGGTGAGGACCAGCGCCCCGTTGCTGTCGAGCACTCGGAGGCCCGCGAACTCCGACTCGTACCAGTGCCCGCGGAACGGCAGGCCGCTGAAGACGATGCCCCATCGGAGGATCGCGAGCGCAGCCAGGCCACCACACAGGACGAGCCATCCGTTCATCAGGCGCCGACGGTCCTTGGGGCCGACGGGGGCGAAGCTGCCCAGCAGTCCGGCGCCGAGGAAGTAGAGCGTCTCGCGGGCCTCGTTGATGGCGGCCGGCAGCCCGAACTCGGGCGCACCGCGCAGGACCGACATCATCACGAGGAGTACCGCGAGGGCCATGAGCGTCTGCGGCGTCTGGAGGGCCATGCCGCGGAAGAGCCATCCGGTGACGACCAGCAGCGCAACCGCCAGGATGATGTCCTCGCCGTTGATGGCGATCCCCGCGGCGTTGATGGCCGGCAGCGGGTCGGACATCTCACGGGCCAGGGCGATCGCACAGACGAAGATCCACGGGACGTCCTGTCGCTCCAGGGTGAGGTCCAGCACGAACAGTCCGAGGAGGGCGAACCCTGCGAGGACCGCCAGCACCTCGACACCGAGTCCCAACATCTACCGTTCCTCCTCCAGCACGCCGGCCAGGTCGTTGCCTGCGGCCTGCCAGGCCGCGTAGTCCATCAGCTCGTTGTCCCACTGGAAGCAGCGGTCACACCCGTCCACGACGTAGGTGTTGTCCTCGAAGACGTTGCCCCGATCGGAGAAGAACACCGACTCCATGGTGTCCACCCACAGCCCGACCGCGCCGTCGCGGCCCAGGGTCACGTGGTTGTCGCGCACGACGAGGCGCTCGACAGCGTAGCCAGGACCGATCTCCTCGGCCCGATCGGCGTGCACCGCGACGATCTCCTGGTGGTTGCCCGCCGTCTCGTTGCCCTCGACGAGGACATCGGAGGAGATGGAGACGAAGATCCCCGACCCCAGGTTGCTGAGCTGCTCCTCCCGACCGTTGTCGAGGACCACGTTGTCGCTGATCGTCGCGCTGAACGAGATCTCGTAGAAGATCCCAGCGACGGTGTTGCCCTCCACCAGGTTCCCGTCGATGAGGACGTCCTCGTTGCCGAGGTCGAACCAGATGCCCGGCCCCCGGTTGCCGTGCACGTGGTTGCCCTGGACCACGGCCCCGCTGGTCTCCTTGAACTTCAGCCCTCCCCGCTCCCACGACCACAGGTAGTCGAGCTGGCCGTTGTCGGCGATGACGCTGTCGCGGACGACCACGTCGGTCCCGAGCGTCGCCTCGACGCCGAGCTGGCCGTTCCCGATGACGGTCGCTCGCTCGAGGATCGATCGGTCGTCCAGGCTGACCCCCGCACCGTGTGCCTCACGGATGATGACGTCGCTGATGTGCCAGCGAGCGCCCTCGGCCTGGATGACGCCGTGCTGGGCGGGGGTGGCGAAGCGCTCGAGCTCGAGGTTGCGGATGGTGACGTCCGATGCCTCCGAGCTGATGAACTCCTCGAGGACGGCCAGCTCCAGGTCACGAGCGGTGGAGGGATCGTCGAAGACGACCAGCTGGTCGGCGTCGTAGTCGAAGTACCACTCGCCGCTCGCGTCGACCGATCCCCTCGTCTCGACGTGGTCGAGGCGGACGTCGTCCCACCAGAGGTCGTGGTTCGAGGCCGCCCGGCTGGCCCCCTCCTCCGTGACGCCGTGCAGCGCGCCGTTGTGGGTGAACGGCCACTCGGTTCGACCGTCGAGGACCCATACCGACCCGTTCCGGCGGAAGCCGTCGGTGGGAAGGACCACGCTGCCGCTGACGACCGCGCCCGGTTCGCCGAGGAAGGTGTCACCCCTGTCGGGCACCACGACCTGTCCACGGTGGAGTCCCGCGGCGATCACGTACGTCGTCCCCGGGGGGTGGGCGCGGACTGCCGCGGCGAAGTCGTCGCCCACCTCGAGCCGAACCACGGGGCGGTCATCGGCACGCACCAGCTCCCCGATCCTGGCACCCGGTTCGGCCACGGCGGCCTCCGACGTGCTGCCGGCCGTCGGGGGGACTGGGTCAGGACTGTCTGCTGCTGTCCGAACGACATCCTTCTGCGTGGCTGCGCCCGGCCACGCGCGGAACCCAACCGCCAGCGCGATGGCGGACGCCACCACACACGCGACGATCAGGGTGGTCGGGAGCAGCGGGCGGCCGCGTTGGGACATGAGCAACGTGGACCGATCGTACCGCGACGGGCCCCAGGCCCTTCCGGGCGCTCAGCGCGTGACCAGCTGGCGGACCGTCCCGCCGGGGACGGGTGCGCGTTCGCCGATCTCCCCCCCGTCCTGGGGTGTGCCGAGGAACGACCGAACGGCATCCGCGAACCCGAACAGCGTGCTGAGCATCCCGCCCGGCGTGTGCGCGATGACCTCACCGAGGACCGGCTCCAGTGAACGGCCGAGCCCCGCCTGCTCCAGTGCATCGGTGGCCCGGCGCAGCTCGGAGGTGAGCATTCCGTCGGCGGTGGGGCCCCCGATCCCCATCCGCGTGAACGTGCGGACCCGCGCCATGTCCTTGCGAACGGCCGCGATGACGGCGCCCCGGACATCGGGCGCCAGCAGGTCCAGGTGCCGGCCGAGCTCGGAGAGCCGGATGAGCAGGCGTTCGGTCCGGTAGGCACGTTGGGCATCGCGGTCGGCCAGCATGTTCGCGTCGTAGACCCTGAAGGCGCCCATCTCGACGTCGGCGAAGACCGCATCGCCGATGCCGAGCAGCCGAAGCCACAGGTCGTAGTCGCCCTGGAGTCGGAAGCGACGGTCGAATCCTCCCGAGGCGATCACGGCCGTGCGCCTGACCAGCGTGTGGGAGAACTCGAAGGGACAGCCGTGGATGAGCGCACGGTTGATCAGCTCGACCCCGTCGATGCGGCTCGGGAACTCGATCCCCATGCGGCCCAGACGGGCGTACTGGGCGGCCTGGACCTCTGCGGCCGCCGCCGTGTCCGCGGGGGTCCCGCCCACGAACCCGACGCGGCCGGTGACGATGACGGCCCGATCGTCGTGCAGTGGTTGCACGAGGCCGTCGAGATAGCCCGGCTCGACGACGTCGTCGTCGGCGATCAGGTGGATCCACTCGCCCGAGGCACGGGCGATGAGGGAGTTGAAGTTGCCGTACGGGCCGAGGTCGCCCACGTTCCGCACGTAGTCCACCGACGGGAACTGCGCCATCAGCGCCTCGGTCTCGTCGTTGGTGGAGTTGTCCCCGACGAGGATCTCCACCGAGAGCTCGCTGGGGTCCAGGGCAAGGAGTGACTGCAGCAGCCCGCGGACCATGTCCGGCCTGTTCCTGGTGGGTACGCAGATGCTCAGCAACATGGTCCGAAACCTTGCCTCGTGGTTTCGGTTGCGGTCAACATGTGATGGTCCATCCCCTCGTCCACAGCCGTCGTCGGCGTGGCGCCCGTCCAAGCGGACACATGCATATCATCCACCGAGTCCGCTTCGCATGACGGCCATCAGACGACGAGCCGTGCCGCTCCGTTCGTCGAGGCCGGCGAACTCGAGTCGGACGACGAGCTCGCGACGGACGCCGCGGAGGGGCCCGAAGAAGTACGCCGCGCCCAGCACCGTGGCGCCCACGACGATCTGGCCCAGGAGGGTCAGCAGCACCGGCAGGTCCATGCCCCGGCCGACGACCGTCCAGCCACCGATCGCACCGGCCACGAGCACGGCGCCGAGGACGGGGCCGGCCAGCGCAGCGGGCTGCGCGAGGGCGCCGATCCGGAGCTGACGATGCATGACCACCCAGTACGCCAGCAACCGCCCGACAGCGGCCACCAGCATGACCACCGACAGGGCCAGCAACGAGGCGTCGGAGAAGACGACGAATCCGACTCCGAGGATGATCAGCGTCAGGACCTGGATGACGATCTTCTGCTTCAGCACCCCCATCGCCTCGCAGATGATCGCCGCGTAGTAGGTCAGCATCATGACGGCCGAGTACACGGCCAGGACGGGCAGGACGCGTGCGGCGGGGCCCCACTGATCACCGAGCAGGACGGCGACGATCTCCTCGGCGGCGACTCCGGCTCCGGCCGCGGTGGGCAGCAGGATCGAACCCGTGACGGCCAGGGCCGTCAGGTACGCGCCGCCGACGCGATCTCGTTCGGACTTGATCCGGCTGATGGCCGGGAAGAGGACATCGGCGATCGCCTGGGAGATGTTGGTGAACGGCAGCTCGAGGACGCGGTTGGCCTGGTTGAACTGCCCCAGCTGGGCCGGACCCTGGAAGCGGCTGATCGCGGTGGGGGGCGCGGCCTGCGTGAGGTACTCGACCACGGAGACCAGCGACACCTGGCTGCCGAAGGCGTACAGCGATCGGACCGGCGCCCAGGCCAGGAGCGGGCGCATGTCGTGGCGGGCGATCAGCAGGGCGGATGCCGACAGCAGGACCGCCTTGGAGACGGCCGCGGCGACCAGGGACCACACGCCGAACCCCGCCAGCGCCGATCCGACCCCGATCACGAGGTAGCCGACGACGAAGGAGGTGAACTCGCGCGTGGCCACCGCGCGGATGCGCATGTCCCGCAGCAGCAGCGCCTCGGCGGTGGTGCCCAACGTCGTGGCGAGCAGTACGAACGACAGTCCACGCGTGACGGGCGCAACCCCCGGGTCACCGAACAGCGCCGCGACTGCGGGCGCCGCGAGGAACAGGATGGCGGTGAGCGTGGCACCCATCACGACCGATGCGGTGAAGCCGGCGCGGACCTCCTCCTGGCTGAGGGTGGTCTTCTGCACCAGCGCCCGGCCGATGCCGAGCTCGGCGGCGAGCTGTCCCGCCAGCAGGACGACCTGGGCGCTGGCGACGAGGCCGATCGCCTCCGGGTCCAGCAGCCGGGCGATGACGGAGGTGTAGCCGAGCTGGGCGACGAGTCCGAGCACCCGCAGCCCGACGCTCCAGGTGACGCCGCCGAGGACCCGGCTGGTCAGGTTGCCCTCGTCGGGAGCCTGCTCCTCGGTCACCACGTACCGGCCAGCAGGTCCCGGTAGGCCTCGACGTAGGTGTCGGTGATGCGGTGGTTGTCGAAGGCGTCGGCCACGCGTTGGAGGCCGAGCGCGGAGAACCGCACGTAGTCCTCGGGGTTGTCCAGGTAGCGGAAGACCCCTGCGGCGATGTGCTCGGCTCGGTCGACGTCGACGAGGATGCCGAACGCCCCGTCGTCCAGGATGTAGGGGACGCCCCCGGACTGTTCGCCACCGACGATGGGCAGCCCCTGGGACATCGCCTCGATGATGACCAACCCGAACGGCTCCTCACGGGCGGGGTGCACGAGCAGGTCGGCCTCCCGCATCTCGCGGAGCACGTCCTCGCGGGACTGCATCCCGAGGAAGGTCACGCCGCTGGTCAGCCCGTGCTCGGCGGCCCATTCCTCGGCCTTCTCCCCAGGGCCGTGATCGGCCCCGATGAGCCGCAACGTCGTCCCCGGGTATCGCCGCCGGACGATGTCGAAGGCACGCAGGAGGGTCGCGGTGTTCTTGCGGCCCGAGAACTCGTTGGTGACGCTGAGCAGGGTCGCCGGACTCCCGAGCTGTGATCGCGGGTCGGACAGCCCCGTGGCATCCAGGCGAAGGCCGTTGGGGATCAGCCGCACGTTGCGGAAACCGATGGCGCGAAGTCGGCGATGGACAGACGGCGACGGGGTGGTCATGGGCGGGCGGCCGGCGAACACCTTGGCGTTCATGGCGAGCTTGGCCCACCAGTACGGGATGGGGTTGTACTTGACGACGAGCGGCGCCCAGTCGTGCACGGTCACGAGGTGCGGGACGCGTGCGTGCTCGGCCACCATCGCGAACTCGTAGCTCCAGTGGGCGTGCACGATGTCGAGGTCCATGGTCGCGAGCTCCGCCTGCATGGCCAGCCGCTCGGGGCGATAGGCGTCCCGACCGCGGTGGATCGGGCGCATCGGGACGATGCGCAGGTCGAGCTGGGGGCCGGTGAACCGCACGGGACGGTCGACGGTGGAGTCCATCGTGATGACGCTGACGTGATGCCCGGCACGGATGAGGGAGACCGTCAGGTCGGTGGGGGTCGGGCCGCCGATCCCCGGTGGGACCGTCGACGGATCGGCATCGAGGTGGGGCAGCAACGGCTCGGTGTAGAGGGGGCTGATCATGCCCACGCGCATCGGCGCGTCCGGCAGGACCGTCGAGGGCAGGGCCTCCGACGCTGTGGCCGGTCGGTCACCGGTCACGTCGCGGTAGACCCGTGCGAGCGCGGGGACACGGGCGTCGGGCGAGAAGGTCGACCTGAGCACGTCGAGCGTCCCGGTGGGTGGCGCTGCACGGCTCGCGTCGATCGCAGCGGCAAGGCTCTCGGCGTCGGTGCCGCACCAGCGAGCCGGGACACCCATGTCCCCGAGGTTCCGCAGGCCCGGGACGTCGCTCAGCACCGCCGGCAGTCCCGACGCCAGGGCCTCGATGGCGGAGATGCCCTGCCCCTCGTAGTGGGAGTTCATCACGAACAGATCGGCGGCCCGCAGGGCCTGGAGGGGGTCGCGTTGCCCGAGGAAGCTGATCCGCTTCTCCACGCCGAGCTCGCGTGCCAGCGCCTGCTCCTCCTCCTCCAGCCCGCCGGACCCCACGTGCAGCCACCTGACGCCGTCGTCGAGCTGGGCCATCGCCCGGACCATGGTGAGGTGGTTCTTGAAGTCGTGGCAGTTGGCCACCGACACGAGGACGAACGCCTCGGCGGGGATCCCCAGGGCCTCCCGGGCCGGTCCCCGGGCCGCCGCGTCCGGCTGGTAGCGCTCGAGGTCGGCCCAGTTGAGGAAGGTGGTCGCATCGATGTGGAACCGGTCCCGCTCGTTCTCGACGACGTCGTCGGAGACCGCGAGGAATGGGATCCCTGCCGCACGCATCAGGTTCCGTTGCACCCGACGCTCGAGTCCGTGGGCACCGTCGAAGGCGAAGACGTTGTGCACGTGCTGGACGACCCGGGCCCCGGCGAACCGCGCGAGGGCGGCGACGTAGAAGTTGGCGCGTTCGATGTGGATGTGGACCACGTCGTACCGTTCGGTCCGCAACAGGCGGAGGAACGTCCGGGCGAAGTCCGTGAACGGGTCCAGCGGCAGATGGGCCGTGCGGTAGCCGGCGCGGTGCAGGGGCGCGGCGTAGGGGCCGAGCTCGTCCCCGGTGGCAAGGACGTCGCAGTCGATGTCGAGGTCTGCCCACATGTCGCCGGCGATTCGCAGGCAGGTCTCCGCCCCGGAGGGTCGGAGCACGTCGAGGACGTGGAGGACGCGGATCGTCATCGCGTCGAGCCCATCGTCGGCTCGTGTCCTCCGAGGCGGGAACGCAGCAGCTGGAGGGCGAGCAGCAGGAGGAACATCGGGTTGTTGACCAGGTACCTCGACGTCAGCCGTCGTGGCTCCTGCGCCCACCGGTAGGCCCATTCGAGGCCCTTGTCCTGGATCCAGTCGGGGGCCTGCGAGACGACGCCTGCGTGCATGTCGAACGCGGCGCCGACCGCGAGCAGGGTCTGACCGGGAAGCCGGTCGGCGACGCGGTGCACGAACAGCTCCTGCTTGGGCATGCCGAGACCGACCCACACGTGTGTGGCGCCCGAGTCGCGGATCTCCGCGAGCCGCTCCTCCTCCTCCTGCTCGCTGAGGGCCCGGTACGGCGGGCTGTGGGAGCCGACGATGTCGATCCCGGGAACGCTCGCCCGCACGTTGGCCAGCAGCTTCTCGAGTGTCTCCGGAGCGGCCCCGTAGAAGTAGTGGCGCCAGCCACGGTCGACGCCGTGGGGCAACGCCATCTCCATGAGGTCGGGGCCGTAGACGCGCTCCTGGTCCGGTACACCGAGCCTGCGCAGGGCCCAGACCAACGGCATGCCGTCGGTGGTGGTGACATCGAGCTCGCGGAGTGCCGTGCGGAGGGTCTCGTCACCGCGAGCGGTCATCACGGAGTGCACGTTGCAGAAGGCGAGGGTGCGGGCCCGCTCGCCGACGGGTGGGGTGTCGATGAGCTCGAGCACGTCCGCGTAGGACGTGGCCGACAACGGGACCCCGAGCAGGTCCACCCGGGGCGGGAGCGTCACGATCGCTCCTCGGCCATCACCGCGTCGCGGTTCGCCCGCCACCACGCGATGGTGCCCGCAAGTCCTTCCTCGAAGCCGATCTCGGAGACGAACCCGAACCGGGCCTCGGCCCGTGACGTGTCGAGCTTGCGCCTGGGCTGGCCGTCGGGCTTGGTCGTGTCCCACCGGATCTCGCCGTCGAAACCGGTGAGGCGACCGATGGTCTCCACCAGGTCCTTGATGGTGATCTCGTGCGCCGACCCAAGGTTGACGGGTTCGGAGTCGTGATGGTCCCGGGTGCCCATGAGGATGCCGCGGGCCGCATCGTCGACATGCAGGAACTCGCGGCTCGCGGCCCCGGTCCCCCACACCTCGACGACATCGGTGGCCGCCCCGTCGACGCCGTCGACCGCCGCGGTGAACTTGCGGATCAGGGCCGGGATGACATGGCTGGAATGCAGGTCGAAGTTGTCGCCCGGCCCGTAGAGGTTCACCGGTAGCAGGTAGATCCCGTTGAAGCCGTACTGCTGCCGGTAGGCCTCCAGCATGACCAGCAGGGACTTCTTGGCCACGCCGTAGGGGGCGTTGGTCTCCTCGGGGTACCCGTCCCAGATCGTTTCCTCGCGAAACGGGATGGGGGTGAACTTCGGGTACGCGCAGACCGTACCGATCTGGACGAACTTCTCGACCCCGGTGACGCGGGCCGCTTCGATGAGGTGGATGCCCATCGTGGCGTTGGCGTAGAAGTAGCGGCCGGGGTTGTCCCGGTTGGCCCCGATGCCCCCCACCTCGGCGGCGAGGTGGATGACGATGTCCGGCCGGAGCTCGGCGAGGTACTCCTCGGTCTCCGCCTGACGGGTCAGGTCCACATCGGCGCTTCGGAGCACGACCGGTGCGGCGCCCTCCTCCTCGAGTCGCTCGCAGACCTTGCGACCGAGGAATCCGGCCCCACCGGTGACGAGCACCTGCTTGCCGCTGAGCTGGGTCCGCTCACTCACGGTCGGGACCCTGCTGCCACTCGATGGTCGCCAGCCCGGCGTCGACCAGCGCACGCTCGCGCTTGGCCAGCTCCATGTCGGACTCCACCATCATCTCCACCAGCTCGTCGAAGGAGTGCCGGGGCTTCCAGCCCAGCTGCTCGCGCGCCTTCGTCGGGTCACCGAGCAGCTCCTCGACCTCCGCGGGGCGCATGTACCGCTCGTCGATGCCGGTGTAGCGCTCCCAGTCCAGGTCCAGCAGGGCGAACGTCCGCTCGGCGAACTCCCGCACCGAGTACATCTCCCCCGTCGCCACCACGTAGTCGTCGGGCTCGTCCTGCTGCAGCATCAGCCACATCGCCTCGACATAGTCACCCGCGAACCCCCAGTCACGCTGGGCGTCGAGGTTCCCCAGGTACAGCTTCTCCTGCAGGCCCAGCTTGATGCGCGTCGCCGCCCGGGTGATCTTGCGCGTGACGAACGTCTCACCACGCCGCGGGGACTCGTGGTTGAACAGGATGCCGTTGGAGCAGTGCATCCCGTACGCCTCACGGTGGTTGACCGTCTGCCAGAACCCGTACACCTTCGCGCACCCGTACGGGCTGCGCGGGTGGAACGGGGTGGTCTCGGACTGCGGGACCTCCTGCACCTGGCCGTACATCTCCGAGGACGACGCCTGGTAGTACCGCGGCGGCGTGTCCAGCTGCCGACAGGCCTCCAGCAGCCGCAACGTCCCCAGCGCGTCCACGTCGACGGTGTAGATGGGGTTCTTGAACGACACCCCGACATGGGACTGCGCACCCAGGTTGTAGACCTCCGTCGGCTGCACATCCAGCATCAACCGGGTCAGCGAGTTGCCGTCGGAGAGATCACCGAAGTGCAGGAACATCCGCGCCGCATCGAGGTGCGGGTCCAGGTACAGGTGGTCGATCCGCTCGGTCCCGAACGTCGACGCACGACGCACCAGACCATGCACCTCGTACCCCTTCGCCAACAGCAGCTCGGCCAGGTACGAACCATCCTGTCCGGTGATCCCGGTTATGAACGCGCGAGGTGTCTCAGTCACGGATGAAGGTCCTGACTCGAAGTGGACTACGGTTGGGCAACGGCGATGGATGGTACATCGCGAGGAAAGGGGTTCCGTTGGGCGTACGTCCCGGATCAGTGGTCGTCGGGGCAGGTCTCGTCGGCTTGGCAACGGCCCATGCGATGGCGACCCGGTGGCCCGATGTCCCCGTCACCGTCATCGACAAGGAACTGGGCGTCGCCCGCCATCAGTCCGGCCGCAACTCCGGGGTGATCCACTCCGGCGTCTACTACCCACCCGGGTCGGCGAAGGCCCGCCTGTGCCGTCGGGGCCGGGAGCTCCTGCTCGACTTCGTCCGCACCCACGACATCACTCACGACCTGTGCGGCAAGGTCGTGGTGGCCGTGGAGGATCACGAACGCGCGGGGTTGCACGCCATCGCCGAGCGTGGGCGCGCGAACGGCGTCGACGCGTCGCTCGTCGACAGGGCCGAGCTCGGACGCCTCGAGCCAGCGGTGCGCGGTGTCGAGGCGCTGCACGTCCGTGACGCCGGCATCGTGGACTTCGTGGCCGTCGCCGAGCGACTCGCCACGCTGGTGAGGGAGCGCGGCGGCACGATCCGGACGGGGGAGACCGTCCTCGGCACCACCGAGCGACCGGACGGCCTGGTCGTGCACACCACCGGGGGCGACGTCCTGGCCGACCGCCTGGTGGCCTGCGCCGGCCTGCACAGCGATCGGCTGCTGGAGGCCGTGTCCGGCGAAGCCCCGCCGGTGTCGATCGTCCCGTTCCGTGGCGAGTACCACCGCCTGCGCCCGGAGGCTCGGCAGCTGTGCCGGTCCCTCATCTACCCCGTACCGGACCCACGCTTCCCGTTCCTCGGTGTCCACCTGACCCGACACGTGTCAGGGGAGGTACTCGCTGGACCCAACGCGGTGCTCGCAATGGCTCGGGAGGGCTACACCTGGCAGGACCGGTCGTTGCGGGACCTGCGCGAGATCGCGACGGATCCCGGGATGCGGAGCCTGGCTGCGGCGCACTGGCGCACCGGCGTCGGGGAGATGACCCGCTCGTTGTCACGACGGGCCTTCGCCAGGGCCCTTCGGCGCATGACCCCGGACCTCCGCGTCCAGGACCTGCAGCCGTACCGCTCGGGCGTGCGGGCGCAGGCCCTGTACCCCGACGGCAGCCTCGCGGACGACTTCGTGATGCATCGTGTCGGCCGGACGGTCCACGTGCTCAACGCTCCGTCTCCCGCCGCCACGGCAAGCCTCGCCATCGGCGCGGAGATCGCCGAACGGCTCGTGGACTGACTCAGCGGGTCAGTACCCCTGCTTGGACATCAGGGCCGCGGGCAGCGTCCGGATCAGGATCCGCAGGTCCGTGCCGAGTCCGACCTGATCGACGTAGTCGAGGTCGACATCGACGTGCTCGTGCATCATCCCGTTGCCCCGCTCCGAGACCTGCCACAACCCCGTGATGCCGGGCTTGACGGCGTGGCGCCGGTGCTGCCACGGCTCGTAGTGGCGCTGGACGATGGTCGGCAGCTCGGGGCGGGGGCCGACCAGGCTCATGTCACCGCGCAGCACGTTGAGCAGCTGTGGCAGCTCGTCCAGTGAGAGCTTGCGCAGGAGGCGGCCAGAGGGTGTGAGGCGGGGATCGTCGGGGTGCTTGTGCGTGACCCGACGGTCGATGCCGTCCCAGTCCGTACCACCACCGCGCCGGTCCGGATGCATGGACCGGAACTTGTAGACGGTGAACCGCTTGCCACCACGCCCCACGCGTTCCTGCCGCAGCAGGATCGGTCGACCGAGGCTCACGAAGACCACCGTGGCCACGACCGCCATCACCGGCAGGGCGAGCAGCAGCGCGACGGCCGCGAGCAGCGCGTCGATCGCGGGCTTGACGTAGCGCAGGTACACCGAGTCCGACACCGGCACGACCGTGTCGGCGCACACCGGATCGACCGACAGACGTGAATCGGTCAGGTCGATGGTCACGTCGGTAGCGACTGCAGTTCCCCGTGCTCCCTGCCGCGCCCGACCGGGCGGTGAATCGTGTTCCACGGACCGTGATCCTATCCGGAGGGTTGTTGGACTCCAACCCCCGAGTCCCCGACGGAGGGTGACCTGCTGGCCAACCTCGTCAGCCGAGCAGCTGCCGACCGACGGACGCCACGTTGAGGCCTTCCGCTGCGAGTGCCTCGGGGTCCCAGACCTTCCGGGCGTCGACCACCACCGGGAACTCCAACCACTCGGCGAGCTGCGCCGGGGTCAGCTTCTCGTACTCGGGCCACTCGGTGCACGTCACGACCGCATGTGCACCGCGGATCGCCTCCTCGGCGCTGTCGCACAGGACGACGGCGCGGCCCCACCGGTCGGCCACGTGGGGCAGGGCAACCGGATCGTGCAGCCGGACGGTGGTGCCCTCGGCCACCAGGGCGTCGATGACGTCCAGCGCGGGCGCATCCCGGATGTCGTCGGTGTGCGGCTTGAACGCCACCCCGAGGATCGCGATGGTCTTGTCGCCGATGTTCCACAGCATCCGCCGCAGCTGCCCGATGGGCCACCGCTTGGCCTCGCGGTTGATCCGCTCGGTCTCGCGGAGCAGGCCGAAGTCGTAGCCGAGGTCGCTGGCGATGTGGATGAAGGCCTCGACGTCCTTGGGGAAGCAGGATCCGCCGTATCCGAGCCCGGCGTTGAGGAAGGACCGCCCGATCCGACCGTCGTGGCCCATTGCGTCGGCGACGGTCTCCACGTCCGCGCCGGTGGCCTCGCAGATCCGCGCGACGGCGTTGATGAAGCTGATCTTGGTGGCGAGGAACGCGTTGGAGGCGTGCTTGATCAGCTCGGCGGTCTTCACGTCCGTGGCCACGTACGGGCAGTCGTGGGCGGCAAGCTGCGGCTCGTAGAGGCGACGCATGACCTCGTGTGCCGCGGCGGAGTCGGCACCGACCACGATGCGGTCGGGATACAGCGTGTCCTCGACCGCGGTGCCCTCCTTGAGGAACTCCGGGTTGGACACGACGTCGTGGGTGAGCGACTGGCCCCGGCTCTGGGCCTGCAGCGTGAGCGCCTGCCGGATGCGCTCCCCCGTCTGGACGGGCACCGTGGACTTCTCCACGACCACCGTCGGGCGGGTGGCGTGGGTGCTCACCATGGCCGCGGCGGACTGGACGTAGGTCAGGTTGGGCGACCCGTCCTCGCGACGTGGGGTGCCGACGCAGATGAAGACCACGTCGACGTCGCTGAGCGCGTCGGCGGCGTCGGTCGTGACCCGGATGGAACCGCTGTCCATCCCGGCGGTCAGGAGCTCCTGCAGCCCCGGTTCGTGGAAGGGCACGATCCCGTTGCGCAGGCTCTCGACCTTCGACTCATCGATGTCGAAGCCGATGACGTTGTGGCCGATCTTGGCCATGGTGGCGGCGGTGACCAGGCCGACATGGCCCACACCGATGACGGCGACGTTCACGGATGTTGTCCTTGGCGTTGCGTGTGTGGTTGAAGCGGCGCGCTGACTGCTGCGCGCACAGGAGGATGCTAGACGGGCCTACGAGGCCTTCGAGTGTCCGACCGGGCCGTCGTCGGAATCACCGCGCCTTCGGGGGCGCGGTTCGCGCACCTCGTCGTTGCGGGCGCCCTGCCGCGAACGGGAGCCCGGAAGCAGCCGCCGCTGGCCGTCGTCGTCCTCCGCCACGCCGTAGCCGTAGCCGTACGCACCCGCCGTGGAGGAGTCGGATCGGTTGAAGACATAGCCGAGGAGCGGGGTCGACACGAACTTGAGCCGTTCCCGGACCTTCTGCAGCTCGCTGAAGGGTGTGCCGTGGCTGACGACGATGACGATGCCGTCGACGGAACCGGCGACGATGGTGGCGTCCGCGACCGCCAGCAACGGCGAGGAGTCGACGATCAGCAGCTCGGCGGAGTCCTCGATGCGGTCCATCGCCTTGCGGAAGGCATGCGTCCGCAGCAGTGCTGCCGGATCGCCACGACGCTGGCCGGCCGTCACCACGGGGATCTGGGACTGCTCCGAGAACTTGTAGCGGCGCAGGACCTCGTTGGGTTCGAGGTCGAGGGCTGCCAGGTCGGACAGGCCCACGCGGTCGTCGGCGCCCAGCACCCGTGTCAGCCCGCGGGCGCGGATGTCGGCGTCGACCAGGACCACCCGCCGACGGTCCCTGGATGCCGCGATCGCCAGCTGCAGCGTGGTGGTGGTCTTGCCGTCGCCCGGCAGCGTGGAGGTGATGAGGAGCGACTTCCCGTCGAGGTCCGCCAGGGCGAACTCGATGGAGGACAGGACGAACTCGTAGGCCTCTGCTGCGGCAGGGTCGACCCTGAGCAGGCCGGTCAGCGCGTCCTCGCTCGTCATGCGGTACAGCGGGATCTCGCCGAGCGGGGGCACCCCCAGCACGAGCTCGGGATCCGTGCGCGACGTCACGCGCTGCGACTTGAACGCGTACCAGTAGGCCCACATGGCCGCGGCGACGGCGCCGAGGAAGGCGAAGCTGATCGCGGTCAGGCGTGGACGGGGCCGAGCGGGGAACTCCGGGGGATTGGCGGTCTCGAAGCTCTCGATCCCGTCGCCACGCAGGCGCACCTCGAGCAGCGTGGCGTCGATGCGGCCGCTGATGTCGAGGATCCGCGCGTCAAGGGACTGGATGAGGAAGGGCAGGGCGATGTTCCCCGGATCCGCCTCGAGGTTCTGCTGGAGGGTGTTTCGCTCCTCCTCCAACCGGGTCTGCTGCGCGCGAAGCTCCGCGACGGCGTCCTCGGCCCGCAGCTCCTCCTGCTCCCGACGCTGGCTCCGGTAGGCCTCGGCGATGGCGTTGACCAGCTCTGCGGAGCCCTCGGCGGTGGCGTCCTGGACGAGGATCGTGATCTCGAGGGTCTCGATCGAGGCATCGATGTCGAGGTTCTCCTCGAGGTCGTCGACGGACACGCGGTTGCCCGTCAGCTCCACCGCCTCCTGCAGGACCGCGCGCGACTGGATGCGGGCCGACTGACGTGGGACGTACTCCTCCGCGGAGATCCGCGACCCGACGATGCCCTGGAGGTCGTCACCGAGGTTCGGGTCGGCCAGGAACAGCGTTCCCTCGGCCTCGTAGCTCTCGGCCTCCTGCAGCCCCACGAGGTAGCCGACCACCCCCATGGCCAAGGTGACCCCCATCACGATGACGCGGTACCGCCACAGGGACTCGAGCAGGCTTGGGCCACGGCGAATCTGTTCTTCCACGCCGGAAGCGTACCGCCTGTTCCGCGTGATCAGCCCCCGCCGGGGTCACCGACGGGGGGCGAACCGGACCTCGAGGTCGACGTCGGACTGCGGCTCGAGCGTCAGGATGACCTCCCCGTCCACGACCTCGGCCCCAGGGGGCAGGTCGACGGCGTCCATGCCGTCGGGAACGGCGACACGGACCTCGACCTCGGTCTGCCGAACTGCGGTCTGGTGGATGTAGCGCAGCGCGTAGACGACCTCGTCGCCCTCCTCGGTCCAGGCCCCCGGGGTCGACCAGGAGTAGATCAGCTCCCGGGACTGGCCCGACGGGATCAACATCCACGTCGACGCGACCGGGAAGCCGAGCTCGATCGACGAGCTGGTCGGCAGGTCGGCGTAGCCGATGTCGGGGGTCTCGAAGAAGGTCGTCCCGGGTGCGGTGTAGACCGAGACGTAGGTCACGTTGTCGCCTGCGCCGAAGTCAACCGGTGTGTCGGGCGGTCCGATCATGTACGCCAGCTCACCCGACGTGGGTGCGGTGTTGACGAACCCGGCGGACACCACGCCCGTGGCGACGCCATCGTCCTCGAGGGCCACGTCGTAGCGCACGGTCCGATCGAGGAAGTAGTCGATCTTGGAGCCCGATCCCGAGTTCAGGATGATCGCGAGCATGTCTCCCGGACCGGCCTCGAGCTTGCCGGCGAGGTTCGCCTCCTCCAGGAGTGCCTGCTCGTCGGGGTGGACCGAGTGGATGAGCAGGCTGTCCCGTGCCGTCATGCTGCCGAGCGCGTCCAGCACCGCGGCGGGCGTCACGTCGCCCGGACCGTCGAGGAACCCCTGCAGCGTCTGGGCCGCCACGTTGCCGATCAGCCGCTTCCGCTCGATCGGGTTGCCGATCAGCGAGTACGCGGAGTGGCTGACGAACTCCACCACCTCGGTGGAGGAGACCTCGCCCAGGTCACCGACCTGGATCGGACCGTTGATCTCCAGCATCGCCTCGAAGGCGAACGGGTCGACGGCGATGACGCCGTCGACTGGGTCCCCCAGGACGCTTGCCCAGTAGTTCTCCACCATCCCCGCGGCGGAGGGGAAGTCGGGCGTCATGTTGATGCTGCGGATGCGCGTGGAGCCGCCGTACAGCGCCCAGCGCTCCTCCAGGGAGGGGTCCACCCACTCCACGACGCTGGGGTCCGGCGGCACCGGGAGGTCCAGGGTCTCACCGACGGGCCCGAAGGACAGCTCGCCGTTGTCTGCCTCCATCACGGTGTACCCGCCGAAGAACCCGCCCGTGCCACGTGCCTCGGTCGGGTTGGAGGCCATCACCACGTAGCGCCTGGGTCCATCCGCTCCGAAGATGCGGGGCAGCACCTCTGTGACCTCCGCTCCGAGCGCCAGCTGGTCGGCCGTGGGCTCGAGCACCTCGATGAACTCGCGACGGCCCTCGACGACCGCATCGTCCACCCCCGTGGTCGGCACGTCGCGGGCCATCTGCAGCGCGGTCCCGACGTCCGCTGCGGCGGCCTCGAGCATGGGCGTCAACGCCGCGATGCGGTCCACCGGGACACGGCCGTCCCGTGGCGTGAGCGCGCCGAGACCTCCTTCTCCCTCGGCGAGGACCTCGGCGACCTGACCTGCCGCGGCGGCGGCAAGGCCGCCGGCCCGACCGAGCTCGGCGACCGCGTCCAGGGTGCGGTTGTACGTCGGCACCAACCGGGCGGGCCACACCGCCGGACCGGTGACCCGGTCGGGGAGATCCCGCAGGTCTGCAGCGGCGATGCCGAACAGCTCCGCAGCCCGCTCCACCTCACCGGCCGTCAGGACGCTGCGCGCGTCCAGCAGCGCGGTCCGCGTGTCCCCGACGTCCCCACGGATCCGCAGGAGGGTCAGGGCCGCCACACCCGCCCAGGCGAGGCCGACGACGAGGAGCGCACCGACGACGGCACCCGCCCACCGGCGTCGGGGGGACCGGCCGACCGACCCGCGACCGTCGCGCTCGGTGGGAGGCACCAGGCGGGTCTGGCGAGGAAGGGTCTCGACGCGCTGACGCAGGTCGATGACCTCGATGTCGTCTTGTTCGCTCACCGGATCAAGGGTAGCCGCACGCCATCGGCCGTCCGAGCGCCCTCAGCCCAGCTCGGAGCGGATGCCGTCGACCAGCGCCTGTGCCTGCTCGCCGCGGTCCTCGACCGACGAGCCGCGAGCCCAGCAGGCCATCGTCTCGGAGTCCGCCACGGCCCGATCCTCCCCCAGCGGAGCGCGCGAGAACTGGTCGCGGAGCTCGTCGAACCGAGTGCCAGCACGCTCCAGCGCCGCGTCGCGCAGCGCTGCAGTGCGGACCGCCAGCAGCTCGGCCCAGCGGATCCTGTTGGTGCGAAGCAGGGTGCAGTCGCCGACGTCGAGCCGTCGCGCGGCGCTGACCAGGCCGTCGGCCTCGGCGACCAGCAGCTCGAACCGCTCGACCTGCTGGCTGCGTGAGCCCCGGACGTTCCACGCCTCGACGAGGTCGTCCAGCGCCGTGTCGAAGGCGATGACGGGGGTCAGGCTGTCGACGTCGCGGGTGATCTCCCCCGCCGTCACGCGGCCGAGCTCGCCGAGCTCGGCCGCCATCGCGGCGGCATGCGCCACGGGACCGAGCGGGTCGGGCCCGACCTCGGCCCGCAGCGCTGCGGCGTCGGCCAGCAACGCGTCCGAGTCCGCCATGAGGTCCGCCGCATGTTGTCGGAGGGCCTCCTGGACTGCGCGCTGGGGCGCGCCACGCTCGACCTCGAAGCGCAGCTCCTCGAGACGCGACGGCGCGGCGATGATCAGCCGGGCGACGGCGACGACGTCCTCACCGAGGGCGTCGCGAGCGAGCAGGATGTCGTCCTGGCCGGGGGCCATGGTCTGCACGACCACCGGCGCCGGCACCTCCGGGAGGCACCCGGCAAGCAGCACGAGCAGCACCGCGGCGAGCACGCCGTTTCGGACCCCGGTCACGATGCGGTCAGGGTCTGCGCAGGACGATGAGCGCGCAGTCGTCGTCGGGGGGCCCACCGGACCAAGCATGCACCGCGGACCAGAGCGCCCCCGCCATCTCGCTTGCCCGGACGGCCCCGGGCGTCCACGCGGCCTCCGCTGCCGCCCGGAGGCGGTCCCTGCCGAGCCGCTGACCGTCGGGGGCCTGGGCCTCGGTCGCACCGTCGGTGAACAACACCAACGCGTCACCCGGCTCGAGCTGCCGTTCGTGGGTGGTGAACGCCGGCCCGAGCGGCATGACGCCGAGCGGGCGATCGGCGTGCAGGTCCAGCTCCTCCAGCGGGGTGGTCTGTCGCAGCAGCAACGGTGCGGGATGGCCGGCGAGGACCATGCGCACGCGCCAGGTCGTGGTGTCGATGTCGAGCAGGGCCAGCGTGACGAAGCGTTCGCCGCCGAGCTCCTCCGCGACCGCGGTGTCCAGCAGCCGCGCCAGCACGTTCGGCCCGGTCCCCTGGCGGCCCAGCGCTCGGAGCGACCAGACCGCCATGCTGGCGGCCGCGGCAGCCGGGACACCCTTGCCGGCCACGTCGCCGAGGGCGAGCAGGACACGGTGTTCGTCGGGCTGGAACCAGTCGAAGAAGTCACCGCCGAAGGACTCCGCAGCCGTGGTGTTGGGGTGGTGTTCGACGCCGATGTCGGTGCCGGCCGGTACCCGCCCCGGACGCAGGGTGCGGCTGAACGTGCCGAGCAACGTTCGTCGCTCGGTCGCGAGGCCGGCGTTGACCAGCGCCGGGCCGAGCGCCCCGGCGAGGGTCGACAGGACGCCGTGGACCTCGGGGTCGAGGGGGCGGTCGTGCAGAAGGCCGAGGGCCCGCCGCGGGTCCTCACCGATGAGCAGCAGCGTCAGCAGCCGCCCGTCCGCGAGGGGGGCGGGGGCGCCGAGCATGGCCCGTCCGGCGCGAGAGGTGCCGGGGGCCAGGACACCGCGGATCCGTCGTTCCACCGCCTCGTCCATGCCGTGCTGCAGCACGCGCAGGCCGGGGCCCGCCTCGGCCTCGGCCACGAGTCGGTCGGCGTCGGGATCGGCGACCATGCGCCAGACCACAGTGGCCGTGACGACATCCAGGTCGGCGACCTCCTCGACCAGCGCGGTGAGCAGGCCCGAGACGGTCCCTGCACGGGTGAGCCGTGCGGCCAGCTCCGTCACACGGTCCAGGAGGTTGCGCGTGCGGGCCATGCGTTGGTGCTGACGCAGGGCGTCGAGCGCCGGAGCCACGGCCATCGCCATGTCGCGGCAGGACTGCAGGTGGGCGGGGGCGTGCTCGCCGGCGACCAGCAGGACCCGGTCGGCCGGTTCCTCCGCACCGACGTCGATGACCAGGCCGGCGCCCCATCCGGTCAGGCCACGAAGCGGCGGTGGCACGCCTGCCGCGTCGGTCCAGGCCTGGGGCCGGTCGCGGTCGCTGGTCGCCCACAGCGTTGCCAGTGCGGCTTGGTCGGCGGGGAGGTCCAGGCCGGTGTCGACGGCGACCTCGACCCGTCCGGTGGTGGCGTGCCGCTCCAGCACCGCGGCGCCCGTCGCCTCGGTGGCGTCGACGACGGTGTCGACGAGCGCGGTCAGCACCTCGACGACGGTCGTGGCGCTGGCGAGGTGTCGGATCAGGCCGGTGAGTGCCGTCAGCACCCCCTCGGTGGTGTGGGGTGCCCGGTCAGCGCCCGGGGCGGTGGCGTCGGTGGAGGTCATCGCGATGTGTGGGGAGGCGTCCGGACGTCGCGCAGGGGGTGGGCGCGGCCGTCCAAGCCTACGACCGGTGCACGCGGGGACAACTCGACACCGCGGTCTCAGGCATCGGTGGGGATCTCCAGCGGGGAACCGTCGGTCGTGCCGTGGGCCGCGTGCGTACGGCCGAGCGCCAGCAACCAGCTGGCCGGCGGTCGTTCGCGCGCTTCCTGCTGGAGGGGTTCGGGCAGCGAGTCGATCAGCCCGCCTGCCACTCGCCGCGCCCGGTCGAGGTGCTCGTCGGCGGCGTCGGTGTCCACCTCGGCGAGGATCAGCTCGGCCGGCCAGACCAGCGGGGCCGCACCGCAGCGGGCGGCCAGCTGCAGGCCGCGACGGGCCAGCCGGACGGCCTCGGACTGCTGGTCGCGAGCGGCCGATGCCGCCGCGAGGAAGATCAGTGACTTGGCCTCGTGGCGGCGGGCGCCCTGGTCGTGGGCGATCCGCGCGCCGGTGCCGAAGGCACGGTCGGCCTCACGGTAGGCGCCACGGACCATGGCGACCTCTCCCCGGACCCACGTGAGGCGGACACTCTGCCGCCAGGACCCCGCGGTCGTCACGGCCCCGGCCGCCACCTTGACCCGTCGTGCCAGGACCGCATCGTCGGCGCCGAGCCCCACGGCGTCGGCCACCTGCCCGACCCGGATGGCGGCCCGCACCGACGGGCTGCGCACCCGGGAGGCCCTCAGCGTCTCCAGCGCCATGTCGTCGGCGACCTCGGCCCGGGCGTGCAGCGAGACCTGGCGGTACAGCATCGCCTCGGCCATCAGCGCGGCGGCCTGGATGATCGGCGCACCCTGCTTGGCCTGCTCGCAGGCCTCCAGCGCATCGCCGTACCGCCCCGCGGCGGTGAGCAGCCAGGCGCGTCGCCACTGGATGGACGGACCGTCCCGGCCCTCGAGCGCGGAGAGCGCACGCTCGAGGCGACCGCTCAGCGCGTCTCTTCCCAGCGACGGTGCTGTCTCGCTGGTCGACTCAACCACTGACAGTGCCGCTCGTGCTGCTGCCCATCCGTGCAGACCCTAACAGGGTCGAGGGTCCGCGGCCGGTCGGGTCGGGTCCGGCGTGCCACACTGCGGGGCCGAGACCCACCCCCGCGGGAAGGACCCCCGAGTGAGCGACGCCGACATCCTGTCCACCCAGCACCGCTGGCTGGAGGACGAAGAGCTGTCCTGGATCCGCGAACGCGTCCCGACGGTGTACGTCGAGGCCGTCCCGGTGCGCACCGACCACCTCGGGACGGTGACGAAGGTGGGCCTGCTGCTGCGTCCCCGCCCCGACGGCACGGTCTCCCGCGCCATCGTGAGCGGCCGAGTGCTGTACGGCGAGACCATCCGTGACTCGCTGTGGCGTCACCTGACCAAGGACCTCGGACCGGACGCCGAGCCGCTGCTGCCGCCCAACCCCTCCCCCTTCACGGTGGCCGAGTACTTCCCCGAGCCGTCCAGGACCGGCTACTCCGACCCCCGCCAGCATGCGGTCAGCCTCGTCTACGTCGTGCCGGTGAGCGGTGAGTGCGCCCCGAGCCAGGACACCCTCGACTTCTCGTGGATGAGCGTTGAGGACGCCACGTCCCCCCTCGTCGCCACCGAGATGACCGGCGGCCAGGACCGCCTCGTCCGCATGGCGATGGCCCACGTCGGCGTCCTCCCCTAGCCCGGGTTCGGCCACCCGGGCCGGGTTCGGCCACCCGGGCCGGGTGAGGCCGGTCTCGGGCGTGGGGGCCGTGACCGGGCGTGGGGGCCGTGACCGGGCGTGGGGGCCGTGACCGGGCGTGGGGGCCGTGGCCGGGCCGGTCGCCCGCGACCATCGTGTGCGATACCCACCCACTGAGGGCGTGCATCCCACACGGGGGTGGCCCATGTGTGGGATGCCCACCTCTGGCGGGCCGGCGTGGCACACCAAGCGAGGGGGTGTGGGCCTTCGGCGGCCCAAGAGGTCGTCCAGCGCACACGGGCTGTGCGCCGGCCCGGCCCTGTGGATGAGACCCTGCGGTGGATGAGGCCCTGCGGCGGATGTGGCCCTGCGGCGAATGACCGGACGCAGTGTCGGCCTTGCGCGTGGCCGGTCCGACGCATCGGCTGGCCTGACGCACCGTCCCGGACACGACACCGGCGCGAGCGTCGACGTCTCAGGCGCGGCGCGGGGCGACGTCGTCGCCGAGGCGGTCCACGAGGTCAGCAGCCAGCCGCATAGTGCGTGCGGTGAGCGCGAGCGAGGCAGCGGCGGCCGCCCGTCCAGCGCTCTCCAGCGACGAGATGGCCCTGGCAGCCTCGCCGGTCAGGCTCCTCGACGGCGCTGCCGGCTCTGCGCCGGCCGACGCCGGCGCATCCGTGCGAACGTCGTCCGGTGTCGACTCGTCGTCGACCAGGCCGAGCTTGGCCGCGAACTTGTCGAGGTCGGGCTTGTCCTGCTCCCTGGCCGGGTGGTGTCCCTGCTGGTTGTCCTTCGGAACCGGACGCCCCTTGCCGCCCGACTGTCCGGGCTGATCTCGACCCTCGAGGTCGCCCGCGACGTTGTCGAGGTCCATCTCCGGGGTTTCCTTGCTGCGGTGGAGTTCTGGTTGCTGCGGAGTGCTCATGCGAAGAACGTGCCCCGCGTCGATGCGCCGAAACGCGTCAACCGACGGCCCGTCCGACCGCCCCGGCCCGGGCGACGACGTCGGACCGGAACCGGCGTCGGTACGCGTCGCGGTCGTCGTCGATCATGCGTGTGGGATAGCGCTCCACGACCCAGTCGATGCGCCTGACGTTGCGGTCGCGCCGGCGATCGTGCCGTTGCTGGCTGGGCGACTCGTGGTGGGGACCATCGATCTCGCCGTCGAAGCGGATGTCCGGGATGGCCAGATCGGCTTCTCCGAGTATCCGTCCGCTGTCGTCGACGATGTCGTACGGCGTCGGGTGGAGTCGGAGTCCCAGCTCCGCACACACCGAGGAGGCGATCCGACGTGCCACGTCCTCGGTCCGTGAGTGGGAGAACCCGGGCCGCAGCTCCTCAGCGCATGCCCGCAGCAGCGGAGGGGGCCTGCTCGGCAGTCCGAACGCAGCTGGTTCGTCGACGAGCCCCAGCAGCTCCTCCACCGCGAACCGGCGGGTGCGGTCGAGATGGGTCGCGAGGTCGCCCAGGGCCTCCACGGCGCCGATCGTCCCCCTCGACAGGTGCGCGGCGTCCCAGAGCATCCGCGAGGGAATCGCCACCGGCAGGCCGTCGTGGTCGTCCCAGAATCCGGCGACCCCACGTCGGCTGCGCACCAGGTCCACCGCCGCCCGTCGGGTCGTGACGGTCGCCGGCACCGCGAGCTGCGGTCGCAGCGACCGCCCCCGATCGAACCCGCTCAGACCGGCGGCTGACCACCCGGTGACCATCACCAGGTCGCCCAGCACCCGACGAAGGTCGTCCAGGTCCGGAGGGTCGACCGCGAGACGGGACGCGGCCGAGGTGTTGGCGATCGCCAGCGCCGCAGCCCACAGCCGCCCGAGCACGGAAGCAGGAACGCCGGGCAGGCGCCAGACCGAGTGGTGGACACGCGTCCATGCTTCGCGAACGGCGCGTCGTCTGATGGCTTCCGCCGTCAGGCCCAGCGCTCGCGCCTGCCAGACCGCGACGTGCCCGGCCTGGGACGCCGCGAGCATCCCCACGCCGGCCCACCGGGTCCGGGGCGGCTCGAGGTGGAGCACCCGTGATGAGGCAAGAGGTGTGGCCATGCCGCCGAGGGTGGCCTGTCGCGCAGTCCCCCGTTCCAGGACCTGGCGATGCCTGTGGACAACTGGCGCGAGACCCACCCTCCCCTGAGCCCTCCTCCCCCTGAGCCCGTCGCGCCGGGCCCTCCTCCCGTGGGCCGGGCGTGTGCGATCCACCGCAGCGCACCCGGTCCATCGCACACGGGGTGCGCCACCGTGTCCCTGCGCCGCCCCCGACAGCCCGGGATGCCACACGAGCCCGAAGGGTGTGCGCCATCCCCACCCGCTGCCGGGGTCGACCACACACGGGCGGCTCAGCCACCCGAGAACGAACGACGGGGCGGCCCGTGTGGGCCGGCCCCGTCGAGGGTCTTGCGGGTGACGCTGGACTAGAAGTCCATGCCGCCCATGCCGTGGCCGTGGTCGCCACCGGCCGGAGCCGCAGCAGCGGGCTCGGGCTTGTCGGCGATCAGGGTCTCGGTCGTCAGCATGATGCCAGCGATCGAGGCGGCGTTCTGCAGGGCAGAACGGGTCACCTTGGCCGGGTCGACGACGCCGAAGGCGATCATGTCCCCGTACTCACCGGTCAGGGCGTTGAGGCCTTGGCCAGCGTCCAGGTTGCGCACCTTCTCCACGACAACGGAGCCCTCGAGGCCCGCGTTGGCGGCGATCCAGTACAGCGGCGCGGACAGCGCCTGCTTGACGATGTTGGCACCCGTGGCGTAGTCGCCCTCGAGGTCCAGCTTGTCCAGGGCGTTGCCGGCCTGCAGCAGCGCGGTGCCACCACCGCCGACGATGCCCTCCTCGACAGCAGCGCGGGTCGCGGACAGGGCGTCCTCGATGCGGTGCTTCTTCTCCTTGAGCTCGACCTCGGTGGCCGCGCCGACCTTCACGACAGCGACGCCGCCGGACAGCTTCGCCAGACGCTCCTGGAGCTTCTCGCGGTCCCAGTCGGAGTCGGTGTTGTCGATCTCACCCTTGATCTGCTTGATGCGGCCGTCGATGTCCTCCTGGGACCCGGCGCCCTCAACGATCGTGGTGTTGTCCTTGGTGATCGTGACCTTGCGGGCACGACCCAGCAGGTCCAGCGTGACGCCGTCCAGCTTGAGGCCAACCTCTTCGCTGATGACCTGGCCACCGGTGAGGATGGCGATGTCCTGCAGCATGGCCTTGCGACGGTCGCCGAAGCCGGGGGCCTTGACGGCCACGGACTGGAAGGTGCCGCGGATCTTGTTGACGACCAGGGTCGCGAGGGCTTCGCCCTCCAGGTCCTCGGCGATGATGACGAGCGGCTTGCCGCCCTGCATGACCTTCTCCAGCACCGGCAGCAGGTCCTGGACCGAGCCGATCTTCTGGTTGGCGATCAGGATGTAGGGGTCCTCGAGGACGGCCTCCATCCGGTCGGTGTCGGTCACCATGTAGGGGGAGATGTAGCCCTTGTCGAACTGCATGCCCTCGACGAAGTCGAGCTCCAGGCCGAAGGTCTGGGACTCCTCGACGGTGATGACGCCGTCCTTGCCGACCTTGTCCATCGCCTCGGCGATGACCTCGCCGATGGAGGGGTCGTTGTTGGCCGAGATCGAGGCCACGTTGGTGATCTCGTCCTGGGTCTCGATGTCACGGGCCATCGTGCCGATGGCCTCGACGACGCGCTCGACGGCCGACTGCATGCCGCGCTGCAGCATGGTCGGGTTGGCGCCGGCCGCGACGTTGCGGAGGCCCTCCTTGATCATGGCCTGGGCCAGGACCGTGGCGGTCGTGGTGCCGTCACCAGCGACGTCGTTGGTCTTGGTGGCGACCTCCTTGACCAGCTGGGCGCCCATGTTCTCGTAGGCGTCCTCCAGCTCGATCTCGCGGGCGACGGTGACGCCGTCCTTGGTGATCGTGGGGGAGCCCCACTTCTTCTCGAGGACGACGTTGCGTCCCTTGGGGCCGAGGGTGACCTTGACCGCGTCGGCGAGCTGGTTGACACCAGTCTCGAGCTTGCGGCGGGCGTCCTCGTGGAACTTCAGCTGCTTAGCCATGTCTCGGACTCCTTGTTACTTCTGGATCTTGGCGAGGATGTCGCGAGCGGAGAGGATGATGTACTCCTCGCCGCCCAGCTTGATCTCGGTCCCGCCGTACTTGGAGTAGATGACAACGTCGCCCTCGGCGACGTCCATCGGAACCCGCTCGTTGTCGTCACCGACGCGGCCCGGGCCGACTGCGATGACGGTGCCCTCCTGGGGCTTCTCCTTGGCGGTGTCGGGAATGACCAGTCCGCTGGCGGTGGTCTGCTCGGCCTCGTTGGCCTGCACGACAACACGGTCTTCCAGCGGCTGCAGTGCAACCTTGGTGGCGGTCGCCATCTGTAGCTCCTCCTAAGTCGTCCTTCGGCATCGCACCGCGGAGCAACCCTCGACGGGTGGGTCCGCGCACGACAGCGGGACGTCGGCAATTGGGTTCGGATCGTCTGTGCGTCGCCGGCTGGATCTCGCACCCCCGACGACGCGGTTGGCACTCGGTCATCCGGAGTGCCAGACGGGAAGTTAGCACTCGCCCGTGGAGGCTGCAAGGAGAAGTGCCAACATCTGAGCGTCATACGCTCAAGTCGCGCGCGGTCACGGACGGTGACAAGAACAAGTTTTACAGAGCGTGACGCTGTGTTAGGCTTCACGCAGGGTGTATCGCGGCGAACACGCCGTATCCCCCGTGAGGGGGCGTCGAACGTTGCAGGAGGAACGAGTGGCCACGGACTACCAGAAGCGTCTTGGGGCCCGTCTGCGTGCCATCCGTCAGCAGCAGGGTCTGACCCTGCAGCAGGTGGAGGAGGTCTCGGGCGGCCGTTGGAAGGCGGTCGTCGTCGGGTCCTACGAGCGTGGGGACCGCGCGGTCTCGGTGGCCAAGCTGGCCGAGCTGAGCGAGTTCTACAACGTGCCGGTGTCGGAGCTGCTGCCGAAGGAGGACCTGCCGTCGTCGGCGACGTCCGCTGCCGCCAGCAAGATCATGCTCGACCTGCGCAAGCTCTCGCGGGCCGACCTCGACCCCGAGCTGCGGCCGGTCAGCCGGTTCGCCCACACCATCCAGCTGCAGCGCGGCGACTTCAACGGCAACGTCCTCACCATCCGTGGCGAGGACCTGCGGGCGCTGTCGGTCATCTACGGCACCGACCCGGAGGACCTGGTCATCCGCCTCGAGGACGAGGGAGTCCTCGCCCAGGCGTAGTCCAGACGCGGCGGCCTCTGGACCTGGGTCCCGGGGTCGTCGGTCGCCGTGTGACTTGGTCGGCCCCGAGGGTGGTCGATGCCACCCGGGGTTGGCCACCGTGTGCGATGCCCACCCCGTGCGGGCCGCCAACGCACACGAGGGTGCAGGGTGGGTGGGATGCTCCGCGCCCACAGGCGTCCATCGCACACACCCTCCCCGTCGCCGCTCAGGCGGGCCTCGCGAACGCTCCTCCGTCGCGGGCTCGGGTCCTCAGCGGAGTGCCAGCTTCCCCCAGGGGGTTGCGCTGACGCTCCACCCCCTTCGACCCCCACACTCCGCCTCCGGGCCTCGCGAACGCTCCTCCGTCGCGGGCTCGGGTCCTCAGCGGAGTGCCAGCAACCAGTTGCCGCGTTCGGCGAAGCCGGCGCCGCGGTAGGCGCGGATGGCGGGCTCGTTGTCGTCGCGGACGTGCAGGCTGATCACCGGCAGGCCACCGTGGAGCAGCTCGGCCGAGAGGCGCTGGACCATGCCGGTGGCGATCCCGCGGCCCCGCCACTCCGGGTCGACGTAGACGCCCGCGATCTGCGCACCCCGCCGAGTGGAGTACAGCGACAGGTCCAGCTTGGCGACGGGCCGACCGGCACGTTCGACGACCCAGGTCATCCCGCGATCCACCGACTCGCCCATCCGGTGACCCACAGCCACGCGTGCGCTGCCGCCGAGCGGCGGCCCCATCCGGTCCTCGACGTGCAGGCGGCAGGCGAACTCCTCCAGCCACGGCAGGTCCTGCCGGGCCCCGCGCCGGAACCCCTCCACGTCGGCGAAGCCGTCCATGCGCTCCACGGTCATGAAGCGCTGGATGCGCACCTGCGGCCGACGGCGCCACCACGACCGACCCATCGCCAGGTCCAGCAGGGCGCTGGTGATCGCCTCGTCCCCGATCATGATCCGCCAGCGGGACCGCTCGACGAACGGCGCGAGCTCCTCCGCCCCGTCGGGGTGGCCGGCCGGCAGCACCGTCCCGGTCAACCCGAGGTGCACCACGGACCGCGGCGCGTGATCGCCCCACACCACGAACCGCTGGCTCTCGTGGCGGTCCAGCGCATCGAGCAGGTAGTGGTGGCGGGGATCCCACATGCCCGCGGGCAGGCGACCGAAGTCGCGCTCCAGGGCGTCGACGACCGCGGGTACCCCCGACAACCGCAGGCGCACTGCGGTGGGACGGGCTGGGGTCGTCGTCACAGCACCACTTCTACCCGGCGAGCGGGACCAGCGGCAGGCCCGGGTCGGCATCGATCGTCAGCGGCGACCGTTCACCGGCCACGAGTCGGTTGTATCCCGCAGCGGCGATCATCGCCCCGTTGTCGGTGCAGAGGACCGGCTGGGGCAGCAGCAGGCGACGGTCCGTCCGCGCACAGCCGTCCGCCATCGCCTCGCGCAGCCGCCCGTTGGCGGCCACACCCCCGACCAGGGTGATGGTGCCCACGTCATGGGCCTCCGCCGCCCGCAGGGTCTTGGTGACCAGCACGTCGACGATCGCCTCGTTGAACGACGCGGCGACATCGGGCATGACGATCTCCTCCCCCACCGCCTCGCGTCGCCGCAGCTCGCGGATGACCGCGGTCTTCAGGCCCGACATCGAGAAGTCGAGGGTCCCGTCGTTCATCATCGCCCGGGGGAACGCGATCGCCGTCGGGTCACCCGTGCGGCCCAGCTTGTCGATCTCGGGCCCGCCGGGAAACGGCAGCCCCATGAACCGGGCGATCTTGTCGAACGCCTCGCCAGCCGCGTCGTCGATGGTCTGGCCGATCGTCTCGAAGCGCCCCTCGGCGTCCAGCAGCACCAGCGAGGTGTGCCCCCCGGAGACGATGAGGCTGATCATCGGCGGCTCGAGGTGGCCGAACTCCAGCTGCGTGGCGCAGACGTGCCCCTCGAGGTGGTTGACGCCGATGAACGGCAGGTCGTGGGCCAGCGCGATGGACTTGGCGGCGGCCACGCCGACCAGCAGCGCCCCGACCAGGCCCGGCCCCGCCGTGACGGCCACGCCCTCGACGTCGGCGTAGGTGGCCCCCGCCTCGACGAACGCGCGGTCGATCGCGGGCAGCATCATGTCCAGGTGCGCGCGGGCGGCGATCTCCGGGACGACCCCACCGAAGGGGCGGTGGTGCTCGAACTGGGTGCCGATGACGTTGGAGCGGACGGTGGTGCCGTCCTCGACCAGCGCCACGGCGGTTTCGTCGCAGGACGTCTCGATCCCGAGGACCAGCATCAGCGGACTCCTTCGAGGGTGGTGGTTCGGACGGGGGACAGGGCGGCCCTGAGGCGGTCCAGCCGGGCGGCGCACTCGGACCCGTCGAGGTCGTGGGCCCACATGATCAGGGCGTCCTCACCGGTGGCGGCGTAGTAGCCGGGACGCACCCCGACCGGGGCGAAGCCGAAGCGGGCGTACAGCCGCTGTGCCGGCTGGTTCTCGGTGCGGACCTCCAGCGTGGCGGCGGTGGCCCCACGCGTCCGCGCTTCCTCCATCAGGGCCACCATCAGGTGGGAGGCGATGCCACGGCGGAGGTGGTCGGCGGACGTGGCCAGCGTGGTGACGTGCATCTCGTCGACGGCCACGAGGATGCCCCCGAAGCCGAGCACCTGCCCGGCGTCGTCGACGGCGACCCGGTAGGCACGCGTCGGCTCGGCGAGCTCGGCCCGGAACAGGCCCTCGGTCCACGGCTGGGGCTGGACGGCGTGCTCGATGGTGAGCACCACCGGCAGGTCGTCGGCCTCCATCGGCCGTACGGTCACGGCGGTCACGCGCCGGCCGTCCCACCGTGCAGCGCCCCGCGCTTGGCCCAGTTGATCTGTGCATCGGCCTGGCGGATGTAGGTGGGGGTCAGCTCCTCGGGCCGGCGGGTCTCCTCCCGGAGGAACCGCGGCAGCGCGAGCTCCACCAGCGCCTGGGCGGACGGGTGGGCCGAGCCGACGCCACCGATCTCCGCGCCGACGCTGGCCAGCAGCCCGGCGTGGGCGATCGCGCCGTCACCGACGCACAGCACGTCCTCGCCGATGGCCTCGAGCTCGCCGGCCAGCGTCTCGGGCCGTCCCGTGCGGAACTCCGTCACCCGCTGGACGCCGCCCGGGGCGCAGCGGTACAGCGCCCAGAACAGCTCACCGCGCTTGGCGTCGATGACGCTGCAGATGACCCCGTGCGCGTGCCGGTGCGGGAAGGCGAGCAGGTCGAGGGACGCAAGCCCGACCACGGGCAGCTGGCGTGCGTGCGCGAACGCCTGCGCGGTGGCGATGCCGACGCGCATGCCGGTGAACAAACCGGGGCCGAGCGACACCGCGACGCCCTTGACGTCGTCGGGGACGAGCTCGGCGGACCGCAGGCACCAGCTGATGGCCTCGGTGACGAAGCGGCCGTGGGCACGCTGGAGGTGCGGCAGGCCGCTGCCGAGGGAGGTGGAGGCGACCACGCCCTGTTCGGTGGCCAGGCAGACGCTGGCGGCGGGAGTGGAGGTCTCGACGCCGAGGACGAGCATCAGGCGTCTCCTTCCTGCGGGGCCCAACGGCGCAGCCGCGGTTCGAGCTCGGCCAGCCGACGGGTCCACGACGGGCCGTGGGATCGCAGGACGATCCGACGGGGTTCGGGCTGCCAGTCGCCGGCCGAGGCAGCGCTGGCGGCGCCGACGGGGTCGAGCTCCGGCAGGTGCAGCTCGACCTCGAGGTGATCGGTCGGCAGCAGCGGGGCCATGGCGTCGCCCCACTCCACGAAGGTGACCCGCTGGTTGTCCAGCGCATCGCCGAAGCCCAGGTCGAGCACCTCCTGCAGGCTCTCCAGCCGGTAGACGTCGAGGTGCAGCAGCGGCAGCCGTCCCTCGTACTCCTTGCGGAGGATGAAGGAGGGGCTGGTCACCCGTTCGGTGACCCCGAGGGCCTTCGCCGCCCCCTGCACGAAGCAGGTCTTGCCGGCCCCGAGCTCACCGGTCAGCGCGATCACGTCCCCGACGACGGCGGCATCGGCGAGGATCCCGGCGACCTCGTGGGTCTGCGCAGGGGCGGTGGTGATCAGCTCGAGATGACGACTCAAGGGGAAGCGCGCATGGGGTCGAAGGCATGTGCATGCGGACGGTCAGTGTAGTCACCGCGTCTCGTGCGACCCTGCGGACAGCACGACCGACACGACACGGTCGCCCCACCATCCTTCCGCTGACATCCCCACACCCTCCGAGGAGCCTCCTGACATGTCCCTGCTCGAGCTGACCGAACCATCCCCCGGCGTCCGGCTGCTGACCCTGAACGATCCCGAGCGCCGCAACGCGATGGGCTTCGAGATGGCCGCGGAGATGATCGCGACCGCAGCCGAGCTCAAGGTGGACCGCGACGTCCGGACGCTCGTCGTGACCGGTGCCGGCAAGGGGTTCTGCGCCGGGGCGGACCTGCCCCAGCTGTTCGGGGAGTCCGACCGCTCGGTGCAGCAGGTCCATGCCGACCTGCAGGGCTACTACCGGGCGTTCCTGGCCATCCGCGAGCTGCCGTTCCCCACGATCGCCGCGGTCAACGGGGCAGCGGTCGGGGCCGGCCTGAACCTGGCGATGGCCTGCGACATCCGGCTGACCGGCCCGTACGGCAAGTTCGGTGCCACGTTCTCGCGGATCGGGCTGCACCCGGGCGGCGGCTGCACCTGGTTCCTGGTCAGGGCCATGGGCGCGTCGAAGGCGCTGCGGACCCTGCTGCTGGGCGACATGCTCGACGCCGAGGCCGCGGTTGCGCACGGGCTGGCCGAGGGGCCCCACGAGGACGTGGTCGCCGAGGCCCTGACCCTCGCAGGCCGGTTCGCCGAGGTCGACCCCCAGCTGGCACGACACATCACGAAGGCGGTCGACCTGGCGGTGGCCACCGACGACCTCGACGCGGTGCTGGAGTACGAGTCGTGGGCACAGGCCGCCTCGGCGTCCTCCGACCAGCTGAAGGCCTGGGTCGGTCAGTTCAGCTGAAGGCCCGGGTCGGTCAGTTCAGCTGAAGGCCCGGGTCGGTCAGTTCAGCTGACCGAGTCGGGGCCGGGCACAGGGGCCGGCGGGACCGCTCAGGCGTCCTGGCCGGCCTCGCGGGCGAGCGCGGCGTTGCGCATGCGCTTGCCGATGAAGGGCAGGAAGATGAGGGCGACGAACCCGATGAGGGTCAGCAGGCCTCCGGGCCCGATGCTCGGGGTGAGCAGCGCGAGGTAGAGGCCGACCAGCAGCATGCCGACCGACACGAACGAGATCACGGTCGTGACGGCCTTGATGCGTCGTTCGGCCTCGACGCTGGCGTAGGGGTAGTCCTCTGGGAAGTCACTCATCTGTCGTCCTTCTGCGCGGCCTGCATGGCCGCCAGCACGTCGTCGGGGACCGCCAGGGGCTGTCCGGCGGCGGCGCGGACGGCCGAGCGGATGGCCTCTGCCACAGCCCGGGCCGCCAGGGTGGCGACCAGGTCGGAGGCGTTGGGCACCTCGCGGGCCTGGGTGGTCAGCAGGAACAGGGCGTCACCGTCGAAGGCGGTGTGCGCCGGCTCGATGGTACGGGCGATCCCGTTGTGGGCCAGATCGGCCGCCCGTGAGGCCTGCGCCTTGGTCAGGGCCGCGTCGGTGACCAAGCACCCGATGACGGTGTTGGCGCGCGGGGGCGGGGCGAGGTCGGTGAAGGGGTACCCGTCGATGTCGTTCGGCGTTCCCCGTTCGGGACCGGCGAGGAACGTGCCGTCCTCGGCCAGCACGTTGCCGAGGGCGTTGACCGCCATCAGCGCGCCGACCGTGACGCCGCCCCCGCGGACGACGGCCCAGCCCTGCCCTCCCGGACGGATGTGCTGGAAGCCGCTGGACTTGGCGACGGTGCAGCCCGCACCCACGCCGACCCGGCCCTGGTCGGGGTCAGCGAACCTGGCCGCCTCGCAGGCCGCCCAGCCGCTGTCGGCGTCGGGACGGTCCGCGCCACGCCGGTGCAGGTCGAACACGATCGCCCCGCCGACGACGGGGACGGGGGTCACGAAGCGGTCGTAGCCCCGGCCATGGGCCTCGCACCAGCGCGCCACCCCGTCACCGACGGCGAGGCCGAACGCCGAGCCCCCGGACAGGAAGACGGCGTGGCACTCGGTGCCCTGCCCGCCGGGACCGAGCGCCGCAGCCTCACGCGTGCCGGGTGCCCCGCCGCGGACGGCGCAGGCACCCATCGACCCCTTGGGCGGCAGGACGACCGTGCAGCCGGTGTGGCCGTCGGGGTGTGTCCACGAACCCACGGCCACGTCGGGCAGGCCCAGGGCCATCAGCTCGTCCTCGAGGTCGTGCCGTGCGGCGTGATCCCGACCGGGATCAGTCGAACAGCGTCCTGACGCGGTCGGTGTCCTCGGTGCCGATCAGCGGGCCGAGCCACGCCGCAGCGCGTTCGGGGTCCGCAGCGATCTGCTCGAGGGTCTCCAGGCGGGCACCGGCCTGCAACGTCGTGAACGACGGGTGGGCTTCGGCGACCTGGCCGAGCTCGGCCTTCATGTGGGGGTGGAGGCGGGCCAGGTGGCCGACCAGCAGCCCGTACGCGCAGGCACGGGCGGCCTCGGCCTGGGGCTGTGCGGTCCATTCCGGGCTGATCCGGCTCAGGCGGGGGGCCACCTGTCCGGCGACCTCGTCCAGCCAGGCCTCGACGTCCTGGGCGACACCGGCGCGGCGGTTGGCGACCAGGTTGGTGTCGCCCGGCTCGTCCTCTCCGATCGTGGCCTGGTCGTCGGCGGCAGCCTCGGCAGGGGTCGAGTCGGCGGCAACCTGCTCGACGGGCGTCGCGCCGTCGCCCTCGGCCGACACCTCGGCGGCCGGCTCGGCGTCATCGGCGGCAGGTGCCCACGCGCTGTCGTCGGCACCCGCATCGGATGCCGCCGCGTCGTCGGCCTGCTCGGCGTCGCCGTCCCCGGGCGGGTCCCAGTCGGTCTTGCCGTCGGTGGACACGTGTCCGGTCCAGGCCTCGCCGTCCCAGTAGCGGAACTGGAAGCGACCGGAGGGGTCGGGATACCAGTCAGCGGCTGGCGCGTCTGACTCACTCACGCGGATCTCCTCGGGGGTGGTGGGGCTGGGCGTGCCCGCAGGCTAGCGCCTCGGGGCTCGGCGGGCGTCCGTGGGGACGCAGTCGGCTGACAGCGTATGGCACGGGCGCCGATCACAGACGTCGACGGCACGCGGTCCGGGCGAGCCGAGGCCATCATCGGCCGCGCCGCCGAATCATCAGCTCGCGGCTCAGCATGTCCCGCACGGGGTGGGCACGGCCGAAGGTCCAGTCGTCCACCCGCTGCACCGCGATGGCGTCGCGGATGGAGGAGGAGACGATCAACTCGTCGGCGTCGGCGAGCACGTCGACCGGCCAGGTCCCGTGCAGCACGTCCAGGCCGTGGGCCATGGCGATGTCGACGAGGGTCCGTCGGCTGATCGACGGGACGATGCCGAGGTCCTCCGACGGCACGTGCACGACCCCCCGCGCCACGAACACGACCCCGAACGTGGGGCCCTCCAGCACGTGGCGGTCGGGCACGGAGTACAGCAGGGCGTCGTCGGCTCCGGCTTCCCTGGCGCGACGTGTCGCGGCCATGTTGGGGCCGTAGGACATGGTCTTGGCGCCGGCAGCGGCGTAGCCGTCACGTGGGCTGATCCACGGGCCGGGCTGCAACGACAGCACGGTCGGATCGGGACGGACCGGTTGTGGGGCGAGGGTCAGCACCCGGGTGCCGCTCCCGGTCACGTAGATCCGCAGCGCGGCATCCCCCGGCGCGCGGGCGAGCAGCTGGTGGACCTCCTCGGCGATCAGCTCGAGGTCCGCGGCGGGCAGGGCGCTGGCCTCCAGCGACGCGGCCAGCCGGGCCAGGTGGTCCTCGAGGCGGAAGGCTCGACCGTCCCACACCCCGATGGTCTCGAACGCACCGTCGCCGCGGGCAACGCCGTCGTCGGTCAGGGCGAGGCGAGCGACGGCCAACGGCATGGCCACGCCGTCGACCACGGCACGACCCTCTGTGTCCCGCGTGTTCATGGTGGCAGAAGGCTACCCGGTGGTCACCCTCGGTCCGGAACCGGACGGATGATGGTGCCGACCCGTACCGACGCCGGCTGGGTGGGGAACGCGCTCAGCCCGACCCCGAAGTCCGCGGGAAGCGGCGCCATCAGCCCTGCGTCGGCGCCGTCCACCGTCAGGGCAGCCCAGGTCAGCGCCCGCCAGTCGTCGGCCCCGTAGAACTCCTGCTGGCCGCCGGGGGCCACGCCCGCCGCCCGGACCCCCTCGCCGCCGCCGATGACGTGCCCGACGAACGGCCGGGCAAGGCGGTCCTCCAGCGCGATCCACCGTGGGCTGCGACGCAGCACGCGGGGCCGCAGCGCGAACAGCCACGACCGCCAGTCCCGCGGCGCGAGGGTGGCCGAGAGCTGCAGCGGGCCCGCCGACACCCGCAGCGCGTCCCGCAGGAGGCGGCCCTCGAGGGGGACGACCCGAACGGTGTCGAAGGCGTACAGGCCTGCGACGTAGTCGGCGACGTCCTGCCGGGGGGCGAGGAGGATCCGCTCGCCGTCCGGCCGACGCCACATGACGTCGACGAACATGCCGAGGGGCGAACGGGCCCAGGCGCCGACGACGACGGACTCGCCTGACGCGAAGCCCGCGGCGGTGATGGCGCCCTCGAAGAGGTGGTCTCCAGGTGTGGTCACGAGGAGGACAGTCCTACCCCATCGGGGAGGAATCCGACCCCTCGCCGTCGAACCCCGCACCGACCCCCTCACCCCTGGAGCACCACCATGATCCGAAAGACGATCGCGACCGCGGCCAGCGCCTTGTTGGTGATCGGCCTGCTCGGCGCCGCCCCCGACACCGGCTTCGACCGCCAGCAGGCGCCCGGCGTGGGTGACACCGACCTGTTCAACTTCGAGCACGTCGGCAACATCACCCTGGCCAACATCCCCGAGACCCAGGCCAGCAGGAAGGTCGACAACCAGGGCACCGACGTGGAGTTCTTCACCACACCCGTCACCCTCGACGACGGCACGGTGGAGGAGCGCGACTTCGCCGTCGTCGGCGACCACTCCGACGGCATCGGCATCATCGACATCACCGACCCCGAGAACGCCGTGGTCGCCGACTACATCTCCTGCGCCAACCCGCGCAGCGACGTCGGCGTGTTCCAGTGGACCGAGGACGACGGCACCCTCCGGACCTTCGTCGGTTCCAGCCGCGAGTCCGGCGCGCTGTGCACCGAGGCCGGTCCCGAGACGACGTACGAGTCCGACGACGGCAACCCGCTGACCAGCGAGGCCGGCGGATTCTCGATGTTCGAGGTCACCGACCCCTACGACGCCCAGCCGTTCGCCCGCGTGCGCATCGGCGCCGGTGGCGCCCACAACTTCATGTTCCACCCCACCGCCCCCGTCGCCTACGCCTGGAACGGCGAGATCGGCGGCGCCGAGGTCACCTCCATCCAGATCGTCGACATGAGCCCGTACTTCGTCGACGGCGGCGACGTCACCGACATCCGCTCCTTCATCGGGCCCGAAACCATCGGCAGCCCCCACGACGGCGAGCTCAGTCCCGACGGCTCGATCATGTACGTCGCCAGCGAGGTCGACTACCTGATCTACGACAACACCGACCCGCTCGACCCCCAGCTGACGACGGCGTTCGCCCCCAACGAGGGCACGTACGCCCACGGCTACTTCCCCTCCCCCGACGGCGCCATCGCGGTGACCAACAACGAGTCCCTCGCGCTGGGCGGCTTCTTCGCGGACCGCTCGGGCGTGTGCCCCGGTGAGGGACTGGCCTTCTACGACACCTCCATCGCCGGTGCCGCGGTCGGCCCGCTCAGCTACTACGTGCCACCGGTGCAGGGTCAGACTCCCGACCACCGTGCCTGCACCAGCCACTTCGGCCGCGTCGCCCCCAACAACCAGGTGATGAGCGTCGCCTGGTACGTCCTCGGCGGCCGCGTCGTCGACTTCGCCGACCCGACCCTGCCGGTCGAGATCGGTGCCGCGACCATCTCCCTGGAGGACTCCGAGTCAGGCGCCTATGGGACCACGGCCGGCCGCACCGCCGGGACCGAGGCCTGGAGCGCCAAGTTCTACAAGGGCCCGTACATGTACGTGGGCGACCAGGGCCGCGGGTTCGACATCTTCAAGTGGACCGGCCCGGAGGAGTGCGGCAACCCCTTCGACGAGACGTGGGACTCCGACTGCTTCATCGAGAACGGTGACTTCCGCCTGATCATCGACCCGGCAGCCCCGACCGCTGCGCCGGAGGGGACGACCGTCTTCACCCCGGCGATGGTCTCCGAGGCGCTCGCCGTCGTCACCGACGAGGACGGGACCCTGCGGTTCTCCTGCCAGGTCCGCTGACCGGACCTGCCTCGACACCACGATCGTCCGGCCGCCCCTCGGGGCGGCCGGACACGTTTTCGGGACCGACCGCCGTCAGTCGGGAAGGACGATCGGGTCGAACGCGGCGGTCGGCATCTCGGCCCGACCGCTGTCGAAGCCATGCCACCAGCGCACCGACTCCGCGCTGATCGTCCGCCCGGAGATCCGGCCGCGAACGGCCACACCGGCGACCTCCGTCGGGCGGAACCCCGGGTCGTGGTCAGTGACGACAACCGCCGGCAGCCCGGTCGGCACCGACTCGCCCGCGGGGAGGTCCAGGGTGAAGCCCGGCCCCCAGATGGCCGGCAGGACGCGCAGGTGCTCACCGTCACGGACGCCGAGGACGACTCGTCGCTGTCCCGACAGCAGCCGCCGCACCTCCGGAGGGACGGCGGTCGGCAGGCCCGGCGCGATGCCCGGACCCATCGTCGGCGCGAGGATCGGCTCGGGATCGTCGACGGTGATCCGCAGCATCACCCGGCGGGCGGGCATCCAGCGGGAGGGGATCCGGGCCGCATCCACGACGTAGCCGGCGATCGACGGGGCCTGCTTGACCGCCAGGGCAGCCTGCGCAGCGGCGAGGGTCGCCCCGTGGGTGGCCATGGCGACCACGTCGGTCGGGCGGAAGATCCGGGCCCTGCCGCGCAGCACCGCGCCGGACGCGCCATCGTCGTCGGCCCCGACCAGCACGGCAACCTCCGGACGGTCCTCGATCCGCTCGACCTTGGCCGAGGAGCCGGAGGTCGAGCACCACAGGTGCCGACCGTCCCACCAGAAGGCCATCGGGGCCAGCACGGGTCCGGTACGGCCGTGCCAGGCCAGCGTCATTCGCTTCGCGTCGTCGAGCAGTCGTTGGTCCACGGCCCTACTCTGCCCGGTGAACCCTGACCCCTACCGCCCCCGCGGCGAGGAGACCCCCTCATGTCGGACCACCCGTTCGTTGCCTTCAACGTGCTGACCGTGCCCGAACCCATGCGAGAGACCCTCGAGGACCGCTTCGCCAAGCGTGCTGGCGAGGTCGAGAAGATGGACGGCTTCGAGCACTTCGAGCTGCTCCGCCCGGTCGGCGGCACCGACAAGTACTTGGTCTACACGCGCTGGAAGTCCAAGGAGCACTTCGACGCGTGGGTCAACAGCATGCAGTTCGGCAAGGGCCACGCGCAGGCGTCGCAGGACGGGCGCGAGGGTGGCCCCGCAGCGAGCGGCTCGGAGGTCTGGAGCTTCGAGGCGATACAAACCGCGGACGCCGCTGGCGTCACCCAGCCCGCGGACGCCGCTGGCATCACCCCGGACGCCTAGCGGGATGGCGATGGACGCCCTCACCGCCATCGCCACGCGCCGGTCGGTCCCCCGGCTGGTCGCGCCCGGCCCCGACGAGGTCACCCTCGAGCGGCTGCTGCAGGCAGCCGTGGCCGCACCGGACCACGGTCAGCTGCAGCCATGGCGCTTCGTGGTCATCGAGGGCGATGCCCGTGAACGCCTCGGCGAGGTGTTCGCACGAGCCCACGCGGCGCGCGAACCCGGCGCCGATCCGGGCGCGCTCGACAAGACGGCCTGCAAGCCGCTGCGTGCGCCCACGATCGTCGCCGCGGTGTCGACCCCCCTTGCCGCCGAGGAGGCGTGGAACGGCAAGTCGGTGCCCGCGTGGGAGCAGGAAGCCGCCGTCGCTGCCGCAGTGCAGAACCTGTGCCTGGCCGCGCACGCGATGGGGCTCGGGGCGATGTGGCGCACCGGCTGGTTCGGCGATGCCCCGGAAGTCCGTGAGGCGCTGGCGCTGCGCGAACAGGACCGCATCATCGGGTGGGTCTACCTGGGGACCATCCCGGCCAACAACCACCCGGCACCGCGCCGGCCGGCGGAGCTGGAGACGGTGGTGGAGCGATGGACCTGACCGGCCTGCCGCCCTCGAGCTGGGCCTACCGTGTCGACAGTCCGGACCTGGACGCCCTGAGCGACGCGCTCGACATCGCGGGGATCACCTGCGACGGGCTGACCGAGCAGGACGGGGTGTCCACCGCGTGGTTCGCCACCCGTCCCGATCCGGCGACCACGCCACCCATGCCGCTGGACGGGCGCTGGGAGGAAGTGCCCACGACCGACTGGTCGGAGTCGTGGAAGGAGGGGCTGGACCCGATCACCGTCGGTGCCCTGACCGTCGTCCCCCCATGGCTGGCCCCCGAGGGGCCGCAGCTGGACGAGCCGCCCTACCGCATCGTCATCGAACCCGGCATGGCGTTCGGCACCGGCCACCACGAGACGACCACCGCGGTCCTGCGCGCCATGCAGGACGTCGAGCTCACCGGTCGACGGGTGGCCGACATCGGCACCGGCACCGGCGTGCTCGCCCTGGCCGCCGTCGCGCTCGGTGCCCGCGAGGTGATCGCCGTCGACGTCGACGAGCTGGCCATCACGGTGGCGACGGAGAACGTGGCCGCCCACGGCACGGCCGACCGCATCGTCCTGCGGGTGGGATCCTGCGAGGTCGTCGACGGCACCGCCGACCTGGTGATCGCCAACATCATCACCGACAAGCTGCTGGCGATCGCCGAGGACCTCGTCGCCCTCGTCGCGCCCGGCGGCACGCTCCTGTGCTCCGGTGTCGCCGTCGACCGCAGCGACGAGGCCCGGTCGACCTTCGCCCGAGCCGGCCTGGAGCCATCGGTCTCCCCCGGTCGGGAGTGGTCCGTCCTCGTCGCGCACCGTCCCGCCGACGGCTGACGATCACGCGCGGGCCTGCCCGGACGGCCGCATCCCCACCGCGTTCCCGCCCGTGGAAGGACTCCGCCCCGGGGAAGGACTCCGCCCCGGGGAAAGACTCAAGGCCCCGGGCCGAAGCCCGGGGCCTTGAGGACGTGTCGGGCCGCCGCGCCCAACACGGCACCGAACATCGATGAGCCGCCGCGCCCATCAAGTCGGTGTCGGGATGATCTGTTGACATGGACTTTCGACATCGCCGCCGACTCTCCTGCCCGATTCCCGAAATTTCTTGGCTGATCCGACGAGCGGCGGTCCCGACGGTCACATGGGGCGCAGGATGGCACCGAGCCCGCCGTCGAGACCAGCAGAAACGGTGGGAACCGGGTCGGCCAGCCAGTCGACGTCCAGCAGCACCAGGTCCCCCTCGCTGATCGGCGCCCCCGGCCGCATCAGGGACGAGACGGCGAAGCCGCCGTCGAGGACCCCGGTGGCGACGCGCACCGAGAGGGCAACCGCATCGTCCTGCGTGGCGCCCGGCACGCGCAGCGCGACGGCCCCGTCGTCGGAGGACGTCGCAGTGATGGCGAACGCCTGCCACTCGGGCAGCTCGGCCGCGCTGCGGACCGGCCCCCGGCCCTCAACCGCCGCCGGCGTGCCGACGAGCGCGATGTCGGCCCCGTCCAGCAGCTCCACCGGGACGGGCGTGCGGCTGTCCGCCCCCTGGCGCGCGACAGCGACGACCTCGTCGGTCCCCCCGATGACGACCAGGTCGGGCCCCACACCGACAGCAGGGGCGCCGACCTGTGCCTCCTCGACCAGGGCCCCGCGCTCCAGCAGGGTCCACCCCGTCGCAGGCGGCTCCACCGTCCGGTACCCGCGCGCCTCGAGCTGAGCGGGCACGCCGCCGACGTCGTCGTGGGCGACCAGCACCACCGCCGGGGCGCCGGTGGTCACCGACCCCTCGACGCCGTCCGGCGTCAGTCCGGTCAACGCGAGGGCTTGCTCGACGCCGTCCGGGCCTGCCCGCCACACCGCACCGCGGTCCAGCAGGGACTCCGGAAGCGACGCCACCAGGTGGGGAGCGCTGGAACGGGCACACGAGGCCAGCAGCAGCGCCGCGGCCAGCACGAGGAACAGGGCGGTCGAGCCCGTCGGCCGGGATGACATCGCCAGCACGGTAACCCAGCCGCTGGTCCTCGCCGGCATGTCCCCTGACGGCGCCACGCGGCCACGGGCATCGTCGCGTCATACCCTCCGACAGCGTGAGCACCGACCAGCCCCGCACCGCCGCCGGCGACCTCGTCACCCTGTCCCTGGACGGCTGGGCCCATGGCGGCGAGGCCGTCGGCCGCCTGCCCGAGGGCATGGCCTGCTTCGTCGCCCACGCCCTGCCCGGCGAGACCGTCACTGCACGCATCACCGAGCGGAAGAAGCGGTGGGCACGGGCCGAGCTGGTCGAGGTGCTGCAGGCAAGTCCCCACCGCGTGGGCCCGCCCTGTCCCCACTACGGCCCCGACCGCTGCGGCGGGTGCCAGCTGCAGCACGCGGCGCCGGCACACCAGCTGGAGCTGAAGGCCCGGGTGCTGCGGGAGCAGCTGGTCCGGATCGGCCGTGTCGAGGACCCGCCGGAGATCGTCGTGGAGCCCGTCCCCGACGCCTGGCCGCAGGGGTACCGGGCCTGGGCGCGGATGGCCGTGGCTCCCGACGGGGCGTTGGGGTTCCGGCGTGCCAGCAGCCACGAGGTGCACCCGGTGGACCGGTGCCTGCTGATGACCGATGCCGCCGCGAGCCTTCGCGACGAGGCGGGCGACGGCTGGGACGGCGTCGACGAGGTGGCACTGATGGCCGGCACCGACGGTCGGCTGCTGACGATCCACCCGGGCACCGGCGGCGTGCCGGCCGCCCCCGAGGGCAGCTTCGGCGTCGCCCTGCAGTCCTCGGGTGCACCTGCGGTCCTTCGCGAACCCGGATCGGTGACGATGCGCGTCCGCGACGTCGACCTGCGCGTCTCGGCAGGGGCGTTCTTCCAGGCCGGCCCTGCCGCGGCCGCCGCGCTGGTCGACCTCGTCGTCGCCGCAGCCTCGCCGGCCGGCACCCCCTACCTGACCGGGATGCACGTCCTGGACCTGTACGGCGGCGTCGGGTTGTTCTCCACCTTCCTGGCCCGTGCCGGTGCCCGGGTGACCCTCGTGGAGTCCAGCCCACAGGCGACCACCGACGCACGCGCCAACCTGTCGGAGCTGGACGTCACCGTCGTGACCGCGGACGTCGCCGACGTCATGGACGAGCTGGCCGACGTCGACGTCGTCGTGCTGGACCCCCCTCGTTCGGGCGCCGGTCCCGACGTGTGCCGCGAGCTCGCCGCGCTCCGTCCCGACCGCCTGGTCTACGTCGCCTGTGATCCCGCCGCGCTGGCGCGGGACACCAAGGCCCTGCTCGCCGCGGGCATGCGGCTCGTCGCGGTCCGCGGGCTGGACGTCTTCGGACACACCGCCCACGTCGAGGCCGTCGCCACGTTCCTCCCGCCGGTCGGGGCGGAGGGCGCGTAGGTGGCGCGCCGTTCGCGTCGGGTCGTCCCGGCACTCGGGACGCTGGTGGTGCTGGCCCTGATCGCGGCAGCCATCGTGTCGGTCGCACAGCCACGGTTCGTCGTCGGCGACCCCCTGCCGCAGGTCGCCACGACCGGGTTCCTGGAGAAGCCCGACCCGCCGAAGCAGTGGCGCGTCGTCGCAGCCGCGAAGGCCGGCGCCGTCGACCTGGTCGACGTGCCGGCCCCGGTGGAGCTGGCCCCACCGGGTGATCCCGTGGCCCAGCAGGTCACCGCCGCCATGGTCGACGCCATCGCCCGGGCCGGCGACGCCGGGACCAGCGGGGTCTACGTGATGGACGCCGACGGGCGAGTGGTGTTCGACTCCGGGGGCACCGTGCCGTTGATCCCGGCCTCCACCGCCAAGCTCGTCACCGCGGCCGCCGCGCTGACGGCGTTCGGCCCGGACCACACCTTCACGACCACCGTGTCCAGCGACGTCCCGGTGGGACCCGACGGCGTGCTGGCCGGCGACCTGGTGCTGACGGGGGGCGGCGACCCGACGCTGGTCAGCCAGGACTGGATCGAGGGAGAGGTCGACACCGAACGTCCGCACACCCCCATCGCAGGGCTCGCGGACCAGCTGGTCGCTGCCGGCGTGCGACACATCGAGGGCGACGTCGTCGGGGACGGCAGCTACCTGGACGGCGACGTGCTGGCGATGGGGTGGCCGCCTCGCTACCTCGAGGACCTCGACGCCACCCCGATCGACGGCCTGACCGTCGACGAGGGGCTGGAGCTGTACCGCACCGACGCCGGCGCCCTGCGGTCGCGGGCCTCCACCGACCCGGTCGGCGACGCGGCGAGGGTGCTGGCGGCTGCGCTGGTCGAGCGGGGTGTCGTCATCACCGGTCGGGCGCGGGCGGCGGACGTGCCGACCCCACCCGGCAGCATCGAGCTCGGGCGGCTGCAGTCCCCACCGCTGGTGACGTTGCTGACCTCGATGGTCCAGCGCAGCGACAACCACCTCGCCGACGTCCTGTTCCGCGCTGTCGGTCGTCGGGTGGAGGGGGCCGGCAGCTTCGACGACGGGGCGGCCCAGGCCATCGCCGTCCTCGAGGAGCTCGAGCTGGACTGGAGCAGCACCTCCCTGGCCGACGGGTCGGGCCTGTCGCGCGACAGCCGCATCCCGGTCGCCCTGCTCGTGACCCTGAACTACCGGATGACCAGCTCGTCGGTGGGTGCCACGTGGCAGGACCTCATGGCCGTGTCGGGGGTGTCCGGCACCCTCCGACGGCGGCTGGTCGACACCATCGCCGAGCTGCGGCTCCGCGGAAAGACCGGGTCGCTCGGTGACGTCCGGGCGATCAGCGGGGCGGTCGTCGGTCCGGACGGACGGCCGTTCTGGTTCGGCGTGACGAGCAACGACCTGGAGGGGCCCCAGCTGTCCAACGCCCGGCGGCTGCAGGACCTCGTGGTGTTGGGGCTGGCCGCGACGCTCTACGGCTGCACCGAGATCCCGGTGCCGACACCGTCTCCCGAACCGACCGAACCCCCGCCCCTGCCGACGCACACCTGTGGCTGAAGCGGGCAGGCGCCGCCGTGGTTACGATCCCTTCCGTGGCGCAACCCCATGCAGACGATGACCTGTTGACCCTCCAGGAAGCAGCGGAGGCGCTCGACGTCCACTACATGACGGCCTACCGGTGGGTCCGGCAGGGTGACCTTCCGGCGATCAAGGACGGTGGACGGCTCCGTGTTCGCCGCGACGACCTCGACGCCTGTCGCCGTGCACGCGACGAGGGCACGGACGGACCGGTCGAGCGGGACGACGACACCGTCCGCGAGCGGCAGGTCCACGTCGACCGCCTGCTCCAGCAGCTGGTCAACGGCGAGGCCAGCGAGGCCAACGCAACCGTCCGCGAGCTGGTCAGGGACGGACTGAGCGTCGGCGACCTGTACACGCAGGTGCTGACCCCGGCCCTGCACCGCATCGGTGACATGTGGGAGGTCGGGGCGATCAGCGTCGCGGTCGAGCACCGCGCCACGGCCATCACCAGCGGCATCATGAGCCGGCTGTCGGAGCACTTCGAACGCCGGGGCCCCAGACGGGGCGTGGCGGCCACCGTCACCGCGCCGGGCGAGGCCCACGGGGTGGCCACGGCGATGATCGCCGACTTCCTCCGCGCCGCCGGATGGGAGGTGCACCACCTCGGTACCGACGTACCGATCGAGGACCTGAAGCTGTTCCTCGACATCGTGCCCGCGGACGTCGTCTGCGTCTCCGTCGCCAAGTCCATGGATCCCGAGGAGTACCGGGCGCTCGCCGACGCCTGCGAGGGACGTCAGCTCATCATGGGCGGGCAGGGCGTCGACCTTGCGATCGCGGAGCCGCTGGGCATCACCGTGCTCGAGGATCCTCGTCAGCTGGTCGAGCACCTCGAGGCGCATGCGCCCGACCGCACCTGATCCCGACCGCCTTCCGAGCGGTCTTCAGCTCAGGATCAGCGCCAGGCCCGACGTGGTCAGGAGGACGCCGGCCACCAGCTGGCCGTAGTGCGTCTTCGGCGTCCTCGCCGTCCGCATGCGCGAGAACGACGCGCCACCGGTCCCGAGGAGCCCTGCAGCTCCGAGGACGAGCATCAACACGCCGGCCATCAACACGATCGCACCCATAGGCTGGGAGTCTATGAGCGACGCCGACCGGTCTCAGTCCGACCCCGCCCGTTTGCCCACGCCCACCGCGGCCACCGACACCGCACGGTCCCTGCCACGGGCGGATGTGCCGACGGTCCAGCCCGCCCTGTCGGAGACCCCCGCCGATCCCGCCGCGTCGCTGTACGACCGGGTCGGCGGCGAGGCCTTCTTCACCGAGCTGATCGCCGCGTTCTACCGGCACGTCGCCGACGACGAGGTGCTGCGCCCCCTCTATCCCGACGCCGACCTCGGCCCTGCCGAGGAACGCCTGCGGCTGTTCTTCATCCAGTACTGGGGCGGGCCGACGACCTACTCCGAGCAACGTGGCCACCCGCGGCTGCGCATGCGCCATGCCCCCTTCCCCGTCGGCTCGGTCCAGATCGAGGCGTGGCTGGACTGCTTCCGCAGGGCCATCCGCGACGTGCAGCCCGCGCCCGAGGTGACCGTGGAGCTGTGGGCCTACGTCGAGCGCGCCGCCCACTTCATGCGCAACGTGCCCGAGCCCGCGTGACGGGGACCGGCCGCCTGTGGGTGGGCCTGGGCAGCACCTTCGGGGCCCTGGCGACCGCGCTCGTCGTCGGCGGCGGGTTCGTCTACACCGGCCAGCTGCTGCCGGCGTCCGCACGCGACCGAACGCTGGACACCACCGCGACCCTTGCCGACGACGGCACGGTCCGGCTGCCCGCAGAACGTCGGGCGTGCCTGGAGCACATCGGCCTGCTGCTTCCCGACGGCTACGTCCGCATCGGCGGGCCGGTCGAGGGCACCTGTGACGGCGATGGCACCGTGGTCCGGACGGTCCTCGCCATCGACGAGGGAGACCCCGCCACGGGGGTGACCCAGCCCGCACGGTTCGACGAGTACATCTGGCACGGCCCGCCCTCACGGGTCGGGTTGTCCTTCGAGGACGTCGTGGTCCCCACCGAGCGAGGGGACGCACCGGCGTGGCTGCTGCCCGGCGAGGGCGACCGCTGGGCGATCGTCGTGCACGGTCGCACGGGGACACGGGAGGAGTCGCTGCGGATCCTGCCCACCCTCGTCGCACACGGCCTGCATACGCTGGCGATCACCCACCGCAACGACTTCGCCGGCGGCCCTCCGGCCGCCGACGGCACCGGCAGGTACGGCGCGAGCGAGTGGCCGGACCTCGCCGCAGCGGTCGACTGGGCGCGGGCGAGGGGCGCTCGCGACATCGTCCTGGTCGGGTTCTCCCAGGGCGGCTCGCTGATCGGCTACCTCCTGAGGGAACGCGGCCCCGACCACATCGCCGGGATCGTCCTGGACTCCCCGCTGCTGTCGTTGCCCGAGACGTTGGTCCTGCAGGCGCGACGCCGCAACATCCCCGGCCCGATCGTCCCGCCGATCCTGTTCGGCACCCAGCAGGTGGCCCGCCTGCAGGCCGACTTCGACGTCGCCGATGTCGAGCACGTCGACACGTTCGCCGGCAGCGACGTGCCGCTGCTGCTGTTCCACGGTCCCGGCGACGACTTCGTCCCGGTGGGGCCCAGCGACCGCCTGGCCGCCGCCCGCACACGGGCCATGACCTACGAACGCCTCCCGACCGCAGGGCACGTCGAGGGCTTCAACGCCGACGCCGACCGCTACACCACCGCGGTGACACGCTTCCTCGAGGGCCTGTAACCCGGACCGGTCAGGCGCCGACGAAGCGTCGCAGGCGCTCGAGCTCCAGCTGGAGGGTCTCCACGTCGTCGCGCAGCTCGGCAACCTCCTGCTGCAGCGCGGCGACACGGCCGTCGTCCGCCGGCACCGAAGCCGTCGCCGCGGGTGTTCCGGAGGTGGTGGTCGTGGGTGCCGCCTCCCCGCCGAGCAGATGGCACCAACGGCCCTCCTTCTGACCGGGCTGGCGCGGCACCTCGGCCACGAGCGCCCCGAACGGGTGGGTCCGCAGGCGCTCCAGCGCCTCGTGCACGTCCGAAAGCTCCGGGAACCGGTGCAGCCGCTCGGTTCGGGTCCGCAGCTCGCCGATCGTCTGCGGGCCACGCAGCATCAGGACCGCCAGCAACGCCACCCCGTCGGTGTCCAGCTCGAGGTGGTCGCCGAGGGTGTGGGCGTACTTGGGCGTGTTGGACCCGTGGGCGTACCGGGTGACGACCAGGTCGCCACCGGACAGCTCGGTGAGGGCCTCGCGCAGCACCGGCTCGTCGTAGTCGGTGACCGGGTCACGGTTGGTCGACTGGTTGGTCGCGTTGCGCAGGGCGTTCAGCGACAGCGGGTATCCGTTGGGAGTGGCCAGCTCCTTCTCGATGAGCGCCCCGAGGACGCGCTGGGCCGGCGGGCTGAGCTCCATGGCCGTGCAGCCTAACGGGTCATCGTCCGCCTCAGGCCGCGGTGGGTCGGGCCACCGGGTCGATCAGCTCCCCGACGCGACCGAGCCACGCCTGCTCCTCGTGCCCCATGGCCGTGGTGGGGGCGCTCCCCTCGGCGATCTCGTGCATGATCCGGTTCCAGTTGGCCGTCGGCCGCAGGCGTGCCAGGAGGCTGTTCACCCCGAACTGAATGCGGTTGAGCAGGATGTACTCCGCCGGCATCGTCAGCTTGCGGAGGGTTGCCTCCATGCCTCGAGAGGGGTCGGTGGACGCCCCGATCAGCCGTCGGGCGTACTCCGTGGAGTAGGTCCACTCGCGGTCGCCGGCAAGTGGTTCGTAGGCCAGGGCGAACCATCGACGCACGACGTCGAAATCGATGTCCTGGTGGTCCTTGGGCAGCAGGCCGGCGTCGAGCATGGCGTGCTGCAGGGCCGTGGCCCCGGTGGGGTCGCCCTCGTCGTCGGCGGCGACGGCCAGGTGCAGCGCCCGCAGCTTGCGACGGACGTCGGAGGAGAAGGTCCGTGCCGATCCGTAGTCGATGAACGTGACCGGACCACCCGGGTCCAGCGGGAAGATGAAGTTCCCCGGGTGCGGGTCGGCGTTGAAGATCCGGAAGCGGTACAGGGAGGAGAAGACGAAGCGGAAGATCGCCTCGCCGTACCGGTCTCGTTCGTCCTGGGGCGCGTCGAGGATCTGATCGAAGCGGCGGCCCGCGACGTACTCGGTGACCAGCACCCGCGGCCGACACCATTCGTGGAACACACGCGGGACGGCGATGGCGGGGTGGCCGTCGAACCGGTCGTGGAACGCCTGCTGGTAGGCCCCCTCCTTCTGGTAGTCCAGCTCGTCGCGGATGCGCTCGCGCACCTCGTCGATCAGCGGGCCGGTGTCAAGGTTGGGGTGCGTCATCGACAGCACGGGTCGCAGCGCCGACAGGTTGCCCATGTCGGCCTGCACGGCCTCGGCGATGCCCGGGTGCTGGACCTTGACGGCGACCTCGGTGCCGTCGGGCAGCTGTGCCCGGTGGACCTGGCCGATGGAGGCCACAGCGATGGGGTCCCTGTCCCACCGGGCGAAGACGTCGGTGGCCGGGGCGCCGTACTGCTCCGCGATGGCCGCCTCGATGGCGGCGGTGTCGGTCGCCGGCGCGCTGTCGAGCAGCCCGTTGAGCCTGCTGCGGTAGATGTCGCCGGTCGCGTCGTCGATGTCGAGGTCCACGAAGGCCAGCATCTGGCCGAGCTTCATGGCCGCGCCCTTCATCGATCCGAGGGTCTCGAAGACGGCATCGGCGACCTGCTCGTGACCGGCCTCGACCGCGGCGGTGTCGCCGCGACGGGCGGCTCGACGGGCCCCGACCAACCCGGAACCGGCCTTCGCACCGAGCTTGGCGAGGGAGGCAGCGCGCTTGACGCGTCCGCCGAGGGGAAGGGAGGAGTCAGCCATGGTGACGGCCATTGTCCCCCGTTCGGGGCCCCGTACACCCCGCAACACCGGCCGGGGAGGACGGCCCGACTACTCCAGGATCTCCCAGGAGGTGTCCTCGATGTCGTTGGCGGTCACCTGGATCGTGGCCGTGCCCCCGCCGGCGTCGGTCGCCGAGCACTGGAAGCCGTCACCGATGGGCACGACGGTGATGCCCTGACCGCAGTTGAGGTTGACCGGCACGCCGATGGCCTCGGAGATGTCGGCCGCCAGCAGCTCGGCGGTGTCGGTCAGCTCGTAGACCACGTCGAGGGTGTTGAAGGTGACGTTGAAGTCCTCGTCCTCGACCGTGGCCTGAACCCGGACGGCCTGGCCCTCCAGGGTGGCGGTGCACACGAGCTGGTCACCGACGCCGGGGTCCTCGTCCGGTTCGGGACAGTCGACCCCTTCCACGCTGCGGCCGATCGAGGCGTAGCTGGCGTTCAGCTCCTCGGCGATGCCCTCCTCGAGCGCCTCGTAGTCCAGCCCCCCGATGGAGAAGCTGAACGAGCACGCGGAGGTGACGACGGCGAGCAGCAGCACGACAGCGGCACGGGTGGTGGTGGGACGGTGCATGGTGGAGTTCCCCTCGGATGATCAGGCGCCGACACGGCGTGACCGGAAGCCTTCCACACCCGTCCGCAGCAGGGGAACTCCGTCCTCGATCGTTCAGGAACTACGCGAAGCCGCCACTCTCGAAGACCGCCAGCACGCCCTGCTGGCCGAGCGCACCGAACCGCGTGGTCGCCTCACCCGTCTCGCCGTTCACGAAGACCCACGTGGGCTGGCCGAACACCCCGAAGCGGTCCCAGACCACGTTGTCGGGGTCGGCGATGGTGACCACGTCGGACAGGCCGTGGCGGTCCACGAACGCCTCCATCTCCTCGATGGAGTCGCGTCCAGCGACGCCCACGATGCGCTGGTCCTCGTCAAGCAGCTGCGCAACCTGCACAACCTCGGGAGCCTCCCGGTTGCAGGTGCTTCACCAGGGCGCCCAGAACCACAGCAGCAGGTCGTTGCCGACCGCGCTCGCCCCCTCGAAGGTGCCACCACCGAGGGTCGCTGCGCTGAAGGCCAGCGCCTCGGGGACGTCACCGGCCGGAGTCACCGGGCCGGTGGTCGCGGCGCTCGTGCCGGCAGCCGGCACGGAGGTCGCAGCGGGGGCCGCCACCGACGACTCCGGCGCCGAGGACCCACACGCCGCGGCGAGCAACGCCAGGGCCACCAGCAGCAGTCGGGAGATCCGGAACACGCGGCGAGCCTAGCGCGACGTGGTGCCCGGCACGAGGCGGGTTCAGCCGAACAGTCCCGCCCGATGCGCTTCGGCTGCCGCTTGTCCGCGGCTGGCGACCCCCATCTTGGCGAGGATGTTGGAGACGTGGACGCTGGCGGTCTTGCCGGTGATGAACAGCTCCGCGCCGATCTGGGCGTTGGACAGCCCGTCGGCGACCAGCCGGAGGACCTCCATCTCGCGGTTCGTCAGCTCGTAGGGATCCTCGACCCTGTCCGGGTCGAGGAACCCGCCGCGGCGCCCGAGCGTGGTGGCGGCCATCACGAGCCGGCCGGCCCCGATGTCGTCGGCGATGCGCGTCGCGGCCTTCCAGGCCGCCAGCGCGGCAGCGCGGTCCCCCGCCTCCAGCTCTGCCTCGGCCAGGGAGAGCAGGCAACGGGCGTGTCCCGGCGCGAGGTCCATCTCGTCGTGGACCGTCGCCGCCGCTGTCCACGCCTCGCGTGTGTCCACCCCCTCGAGCTGCGCCGACAACGCCCCCAACCGAGCCACATCGGCGACGTGCAACGCCGTCTGGCCACGGGCCGTGGCCGCATCCACCGCCGCGACGACGTCCTCGACGACCTGGTTCGGCACGGGTGCGGACGCCGCGAGCGCCATCACGGCCTCGAGCACGTTGCAGGCCAGCGACGCCTCGTACCGGGCCGGGCCCTGCCCGTTGCGCAGCGCGACGAGCGCTGATCGTGACTCCTCCAGCGCGGCCCCGTGATTCCCCAGCGCCTGCTGGACCCCCGCCGAGACCACCGCCGCCCTCGCCGCGAAGTGCGGCTCGGCCGTCCCTCCCATGTGGCGATACGCCGAAGCCACGGCGGCCGAGGCGCCGTCGACGTCGCCGAGGAGCAGCCGGGCCTCGGCCTGACCGAGGTAGGCGTGGGCCCCTGCCAGCCCGTCGGGCGAGAGCGCGACGTTCTCCTCCGCCAGCTCCTCGGCCTCCGCCAACCGACCCAGGGGGACGAGCGCCTCGACCATGTTGGCCTGCTGGTAGACGCCGTGGCTGCGGAGCAACCCGTTGGCCCGAGCCAGCGGCACGCCCCGCTGGGCGACGGCGATGGAGGCCTCGAGCTGACCGGCAACCATCAGGCTGTGCGACAGGTTCGTGTGGCCCCGCAGGACGTAGTCGATCCGGTTGATGTCGGCAGCAAGACGCGTTCCCTCCTCCAGGTGCGTGCGACCGACGTCGTGATCCCCTCGTGCCATCTCGATCGTGCCGAGCGTGATCAACGAGTAGGCCTCGTCGCGAACGGACCCCACCTGCCGCGCGACGACGATGGATTCCGTGGCGACGTCCTCGGCCTCCACGGCCTGGTTGGTGACCATGAGCCCCTTGGCGAGCGCCGCCAGCACCCTGGCCCGCTCCTCGGTCGGTTCCTCGCCGACCGTCGCGACCGCAGTCCGGTACGCATCGACGCCGCCGGGGTCACCGAGGTGCTGCATGGCGTGGCCGATCCACATCTGGATCAGCGCGGCCCGTCGTGGGTCGGCGTCGGGATCGAGCTGGGTCAGCGCCTGTCGAGCCAACGACAGGCCCCGACGTCTGTCGTGGCCCGAGACCGTGCACAGGGCCGCCTTCTTCAGGACCTCCGCCAGGTCGGTTCCGGTTCGTTCTCCGGCGTCCGGCACGTCGGGCCACAGCTTGGCAACCCGCTCGAAGTGCCATTGGGCTTCGACGTAGGCCACGGCGTCGAGGGCGGACACCCCTGCGGCGAAGGACGCCTCCAGGCAGCGGGCGACGTCCCCCGCGATCAGGTGGTGGCGAGCAAGGGCTGCCGCGTGTCGACCGCGCAGGCCACCGTCGGCCTCGAGCGCCGCCGCCAGCGCCTGGTGCAGGCGCCGCGCCTCGCCGGGCAGCAGCATGTCGTGCACCACCTCCTGCAGCAGGGCGTGGCGGAACCGATAGGCACCGTCCCCCGTGACCACCAGCAGGCGGTGGTCGACGGCCTCGCGCAGCGCGCGGGTGACCGCCGTCTCCTCCATGCCGGTCATGCGCCGCAGCAGGTCGTGGTCGATCGAATCGCCGGCGGCCGCCACCAACCGGAGCACCTCTCGGGTGGGCTCGGCCAGCTCGTCGAAGCGGTCCAGCAGCAGGTCACCGAGGTGGTCGGGGACCCGGCGGCCCGACCGGGCCAGCTCCAGCCCGAAGAAGGGGTTGCCGTCGGCCCGCTCGAGCACCTCGTCGACGGCGTGCTGGTCGGGCAGGTGCTCGCACAGCGGCCTCAGGAGCTGGGTCATCGCGACCGTTCCGAGCGGCCCCAGCGTGACCTCGGTGGTCCGGGAGCCGCGCCGAAGCGCCGTCAGCAGCCGGGACACCGGGTGCCGCCGGGTGACCTCGCCGCCCCGGACGGTCGCGACCAGCAGGACCGGCGCGCCGGTCAGGTTCTGGCTGAGGAAGGCCAGCAGGTCACGGGTGGACGGTTCGCTGAAGTGCAGGTCCTCGATCACGAGCACCAGCAGGCCGGTCCGTCGGCCGAGCCGTTCGAGCAGCGCCAGCAGGTGCTCGTAGAGCTGGGTCTGGCCGACGTCGATGTCAGCGACGCCCTGCGCCCGCTCCGGCGGGGGACCGAGCTCCGGGACGAGCCGGCTGAGCGCCGCACGGGCAGGGGCGTCGAGGTCCACGTCGATGTCGGCCGTCGACTCGCGCAGGACCGGACGCAACGCCTGGACGAGCGGGGCGTACGGCAGGGTGGCCCCGCCGAGGTCGAGGCACTCGCCGACCATGACCAACGCGTCCTCGATCCCCGCGGCGAACGCGGCCACGAGGTGGGACTTGCCCATGCCGGCGTCGCCGGAGACCAGCGCGACGCGCAGGTCCGCGTCGCGCCGGGCCGCCGCGGCCAGCCGGCTGAGGATGGCCAGCTCGTCGGCCCGGCCGACAGGGGGTTCGGGATGACGGGGCAGGGTCACGGACGCCATTGTGGCGGTCAGCGCCCCCCGCGAACAGGCAGGACCGACAGCAGCCGGTGCACCGCTGCCATGCGGTGGGACACCAGCGTGCGGTCCCGTGCGCCGTCGTGGTGGAGGCGACGGTCGGCAGCACGGATGCGGTCCTGGAGGTGGATCAGGGTCAGGTGCTCGTAGTCGTTCATGGCTCGACCATGCGCCCGAGGCCCCCTCCCCCACATCGGGAAGGTGCCGTATCTCGACAACGCCCGTCACGGGCATCGGTCTGAGGTAGCGAGGTCCGTCTGGGGAGTGGCCGGCGCGGGCCTCAGAACGGGGGATGGAGGTGCGCGCCGACCCAGGCCAGGCCCAGTCCGCACAGCACGGTGCCGGCGACGTAGCCGTAGCGGATCCCGGTCGGCGAGGCGGCCTCGACCGCGAACGTCGAGAAGGTCGTCAGGCCCCCGAGCAGCCCGGCCGCGATCCCGGTGGGAAGGGGACGTGGGACCAGCAGCACTCCCGCGGGGTCGACGGCCAGGAGCAGGCCGAGCGCGAGGCACCCGAGCATGTTGGCCGCGAACGTCCCCCGGGGCCACGATCCGTTCAGCCGCGACAGCCACCAGCGCAGCACCGCGCCGAGGGCCCCGCCTGCCGCCACCGCCAGTGCCGTCACGACGGCGCTCCCGGACGGGGCCGGGACGCCCGTTGCCCCAGCCGTGCGGCGGCCAACCCGACCCCCAGCGTCACCCCCACGTAGGCGATGCCCTCCAGCGGGCTGCGCCGACCGACCAGGACCGCCTCGACGGCGAACGCGCTGAAGGTCGTGAACGCCCCCAGCACCCCGGTGCCGAGGAACGCCCGTCGCATCGGGTCGACCTGTCGGCCGGCGACCCATCCCAGCAGCAACGCGCCGACCACGTTGACCAGCAGCGTGCCCCACGGGAACGCCGGCTGTGTCGCCACGCAGCTGGCGGTGGCCGGGCACGCGCCGACGACGAGGCCGTTCATCACACCCGCCAGCTGCCAGCGCAGCAGCGCCCCGACCGCACCTCCGGCCGCGACGACCAGCGCGGTGCGTCCGCCCGAGGCACCCGCTGCGGTCGGGGTCACGTCGTCGCCTGGCGTTCGGCCACGCGGGTCCAGGCCGCACCGCGGAGGCGCCACAGCTGGGCGCCCACGCGGATGACCATCAGGGCGACGACTGACCACCACAGCCCGGGGAGGCCCCAGCCACGGGAGAGGGCCAGCGCGATCACCGGCAGCAACCCGACGACGACGGCCGTCACCGTCGACCCCATGAGGAACGTGAAGTCGCCGGCGCCCATGAAGACGCCGTCGAGGACGAACGTCACCCCGCCGATCGGCTGCAGGAGGGCCACGAGCAGCCAGACGCTGCCGACGGTCTCGATGACCGCAGGGTCAGTGGTGAAGATGCCGGGCAGCACCCCACCCAGCGGCAGGTAGACCAGCATCGCCACGACACCCGCCCCCAGCCCCCAGCGGGTCAGGGACCAGGCGTCCGCCCGTGCCCGTGCCCGATCGCCCTCTCCCAGCGCCGTCCCCACCATCGCCTGTCCGGCGATCGCGAAACCGTCGAGCATCAGGGTGGACAGCAGCCACAGCTCGCGCGCGACCTGGTGACCGGCCACCGCGACCGTGTCGATCCGCGCAGCGGCGGCGGTCAGCACCGCCAGCCCGACCACGAGGGAGACGGTGCGGACGAAGAGGTCGCGGCTGATCCGCGCGAGGGTGGCCAGCTGCGACGGCACGGGTCGCAGCGACGGGGCCGGCAACCGGCGCCGCACGATCACCATGAACACGACCGCGGCCATGCCCTGGGCGATGACGGTGCCGAGCGCCGCACCGGCCACCCCGAGCCCGACGGGATGGATGAGGATCACGCTGAGGATGGCGTTGGCCACGTTGGCGACGACGGTGACCACCAGCGGCGTACGGGTGTCCTTGAGCCCGCGCAGCGCCCCGTGGCCGACCTGGACGAGCAGCACGGGCACGGCGGCGAACGCCCGGATCCGCAGATACGTCGTCGCCGGTTCGGTGACGTCGCCGCTGGCCCCCATCAGGTCGAGGACGGGACCGGTCGCGGTGACGAGGACCGTCGTGACCAGCAAACCGGCGGCAAGTGACGCCCAGATGGCCTGGACGGTGAACGTGGCGGCATCCGCCGGTCGGCGTGCGCCCACCAGCTGCGCGACCCGGGCCGTGGTCCCGTAGGTCAGCACGTTGAAGACCACGAACGCCGTCGTGAACACCGCCGTGGCCACACCCAGCGCCGCGAGCTCGTCGGTGCCCAGCCGGCCCACGAGGGCGGTGTCGACCAGGCCGAGGAGCGGGTCGGCGGCCAGCGCAACGGTGGCCGGCAGGGCCAGCCCGAGGATCTCCCTGCGTCGTGCGGCGGTGTCCATGGGTTGTGAAGCAGACCACTCGGGACGGCGGATCGCACGTTCATCCGGCGTCCGACACGCTACGGTCGATGCCGATGCAGGACGGCCTCCACGTGCGTGGGGTGCACATCCCCGACGCCGAGCTCGACTGGCGGTTCGTCACCTCCGGCGGACCGGGTGGCCAGCATGCCAACAGGTCCAACACGGCCGTCGAGCTGCGGTTCGACGTCGAGGCCTCGCAGGCCCTGCCCGGTCGGCTCAAGGACCGCATCACCCGGCGGCTCGCCGACCGCCTGACCACGTCGGGCGAGGTCATCGTGCAGGTCGCGGAGACCCGCTCGCAGACGCGCAACCGGCAGGTTGCCCTCACCCGGCTGCGCGACCTGCTCGTGGAGGCCACGTCGCCGCCGGCCAAGCCACGGCGCCCGACCAAGCCGTCCCGTCGCGCTCGCCAGCGCCGGCTGGACAACAAGAAGCGTCGGGGCGAGCTCAAGCGCACCCGCAAGGAGCCCGACTGGCGCTGAGCCGGACGCGTCCCCGTCCAGCGACTCAGGTCGGCCGAGCAGGCGCCGATGGGAGGTCCGTCACCAGCACGGAACACCCGGAAGGCCTCGCACGTGGACGAGATGGATGAGATCATCGAGGAGTTCCTCGTGGAGAGCCGCGAGAACCTCGATCGGCTCGACGAGGAGCTCGTCAGGCTCGAGGACGACCCCGACGACGTCGACGTGCTCGCGGGGATCTTCCGCGACATCCACACGATCAAGGGCACGTCGGGCTTCCTCGGCTTCGGCAAGCTCGAGTCCGTCGCGCACGTGGGCGAGAACCTGCTGTCCAAGCTGCGCGACCGCGAGCTGGTCCTCGACGCCGCCCGCACGAGCGTGCTGCTGGCCATGGTCGACGCGCTCCGCGAGATCCTGACGTCGATCGAAGCCGACGGCACCGAGGGCACCGGCGTCTACGGTCCCCTGGTGGCACGCCTGGACGCGGCCGCACACGACCCGACGTCGGATGACCCCGACGCAGCCAACGGCGGCCATCGGCTCGGGGACATCCTCCGAAGCACCGCAGGCCTGCCCGACGAGGTGATCGAGGACGCCGCATCCGCACAGGCCGACGGGGACCCCCGTCAGCTCGGCGAGATCCTCGTGGAGCGTGGCGCCGTCCCGCACGAGGCGGTCACGGAGGCCCTGGAGGTGCAGGACGCGCAGCGTCGGACCGCCCCGGCCGACGCCACCATCCGTGTCGACGTCGACCTGCTCGACAACCTGATGAACCTGGTGGGTGAGCTCGTCCTCGCACGCAACCAGATCATGCAGGTGACCGCCCGAACCGGGTCGTCGGTCCTGGCTGACACCTCCCAACGGCTCAACCTCATCACGACCGAGCTGCAGGAGGGCGTCATGAAGACGCGCATGCAGCCCATCGGGAATGTCTTCAGCAAGTTCCCACGAGTCGTGCGTGACATCGCGTTGTCCCTCGGCAAGCAGGTCACCATCGAGATGGAGGGCAAGGAGACCGAGCTCGACAAGACCATCATCGAGGCGATCAAGGATCCGCTGACCCACATGGTCCGCAACTCCGTGGACCACGGCATCGAGACCCCCGACGTGCGCCGGGCCGCCGGGAAGCCCGAGGCAGGCACGGTGACGCTGAGGGCCTACCACGAAGGTGGACAGGTCAACATCGAGATCGCCGACGACGGCGCAGGCATCGACGCCGGTGCGGTTGCGGTGAAGGCGGTCACCAAGGGCATCGTCACCGCTGAGCGCGCCCAGCAGATGACCGAACGCGAGATCATCGACCTCGTCTTCGCGCCAGGTTTCTCCACTGCCGATTCGGTGTCCAACCTGTCCGGACGCGGTGTCGGCATGGACGTGGTACGCACCTCGATCGAGCGCATCGGCGGCAGCGTCGACGTGACCTCGACCCCGGGCGCGGGCACCACGACGAAGCTGAAGATCCCGCTGACGCTGGCGATCATCCCGGCCCTCGTCGTCACCTCCGGCGGCCAGCGCTTCGCCATTCCCCAGGTCAGCCTGCTCGAGCTCGTCCGCGTCGAGGCCGCCGACGCGGCCACGGCCATCGAGCACGTGCACGGCACCCCGGTGTACCGGCTCCGCGATCGGCTGCTGCCGCTGGTGGGACTGGCCGATGTCCTGGGAATCGAGACGACGCCGACCGGCGCGTCCAACATCGTCGTGCTCCAGGCCGACAACCATCAGTTCGGGCTCGTCGTCGACGCGGTCAGCGACACCGCGGAGATCGTGGTCAAGCCGCTCGGACACGCGCTGAACAACCTGTCGGTCTACGCGGGCGCAACGATCATGGGCGACGGCCGTGTTGCCTTGATCCTCGACGTCATGGGCATCGCCGCCAGCGTGGGAATCGGCACGGGGACAACGCGGCTGCAGTCCACCGACGACGACGGCGACGCCACCGATCACGGGGCCGGGGCCGAGTCCCTCCTGGTCTTCGGCCTCGGTGCCGGTCCCAGCGGCACGGACGTCCGGATGGTCGTCCCGCTCCGCCAGGTCGCGCGACTGGAGGAGATCGACGCGGCGCACATCGAGTACGCCTCGGGGCAGCCCGTCGTGCAGTACCGCGACGCGATCCTCCCGCTGGTGGACCTGTCCGGCGTCCTCGGACTCCGACAGCGGGACCACGCAGCAGCAACCCTTCAGGTCATCGTGCAGGAGCGCGGGGCGCGCCGTGTGGGTCTCGTCGTCCATCGCATCCACGACGTCCTCGACGAACCCCTGGTCCTCCAGAGCCCGTCCTCGCGCCACGGTGTGCTCGGCTCCGCCGTGGTCGGTGGCCAGGTGACGGACGTCCTCGACGTCGAGGCCGTCATCGCCACCGTTTCTCCCGACCTCCCCGACCACGAGCTGGTGACCGCCTGATGACCACGAACACCGTCCTCGACAGGACCCCTGCCACGCGGACGCCTGTCCGCCAGCTGTGCACCTTCGCCGTGGACGACCTGGTCTTCGGCGTGGACGTGCTCGACGTCCAGGAGGTCATCCGCCACCAGGAGCTGACCCCGGTGCCGTTGGCACCCGATGATGTCCGGGGGCTGATCAACCTTCGCGGGCAGATCGTCACCGCGGTCGACCTGCGGTCGCGCCTCGGGCTCCCCGCACGACCGGACGGCATGGGCGACGACCTCGGCGACCACCCGCTCAACGTCGTCGTCCACACCCCCGACGGCCCCACGAGCCTGCTCGTGGATCGGATCGGTGACGTGACCAACGTCACCCGCGACCTGCTCGAGGAACCGCCGTCGACGCTGCCTGCCGGCGCCGCCGCGGTCATCGACGGGATCTACAAGCTCGACGGTCAGCTGCTGCTGGCCCTGGACCTTGCCGCCGTGCTGCGGCTGACGTCCTGACCGACCCCAGGAGACCTGCCATGCCACGAGCCCTCGTCATCGATGACTCCCGCGCGATGCGAAGCCTGCTGACCCGTCTGATGACGGGCCTCGGCTTCGACACCGACAGCGCCGAACACGGACAGGCTGCCCTCGACCTGCTGGGTGCCGACGGCCCGGTGGACGTTGCCCTCGTCGACTGGAACATGCCCGTCATGGACGGGCTGTCGTTCGTCCGCACCGTGCGCGACGACCGCCGGTGGGACCGGATCAAGCTGCTGATGGTGACGTCGGAGGCCAGCCCCCGCAACGTCTACGAGGCGATGAAGGCCGGGGCCGACGAGTACGCCATGAAGCCCGTCACCGCGGACGTCGTCGCGCAGAAGCTCGCCCTGATGGGTGTCCCGCTGCCGGCTGCCGCCGGGGTCGACGCGTGATCGTCCCTCGACACGTTCGGAGGCCCCTGTGAGCTCCCTCACCACCGTCCCTGCGGCCGACATCGCGCCCGCCGACTTCTCGTGGATCCGCGAGTTCGTGCGGCGGGAATCGGCGATCACGATCGACGAGGGCAAGGAGTACCTCGTGGTCTCGCGCCTGACCCCGGTCGCTGCCGCCCACGGCATCGGCGACATCGGCCAGCTCGTGGAACGCGTCCGGTCCCGGCCGAGCGGACAGCTCTCCCGTGACGTGATCGACGCGCTCACCATCAACGAGACGTCGTTCTTCCGCGACATCCACCCCTTCCAGAGCCTCGTCACCGACGTCCTGCCGGAGCTGATGCGCACCAACGCGGCCAGCCGCCGCCTGCGCATCTGGTGCGCCGCAGCCTCCTCCGGCCAGGAGCCCTACTCCGTGGCCATGGCGATCCGTGAACACCTACCGACGCTGCTCGGCTGGGACCTGGAGATCCTGGCCACCGACATCTCCCGCGCCGTGCTGGCCCGTGCCGCGCACGGGGAGTACTCCCAGCTCGACGTCAACCGGGGACTGCCCGCACCGATGCTGGTCAAGTACTTCGACCGGCAGGGGGCACGGTGGCGGATCAGCGAGGAGGTCCGGCGCATGGTCCGGTTCGAGCACACCAACCTCATCGGACCGTGGGCTGCACAGCCGGGCACCGACCTTGTGCTGCTCCGCAACGTGCTGATCTACTTCGACGACGAGACCAAGCAGGACATCCTGCGCCGGATGCGCCAGACGCTCGCGCCGGGGGGGTACCTGAGCCTCGGCGGCGCGGAGACCACCGTCGGCGCACCGACCGACTACGACCGCGTGACACTGGGGCGTTCCGTGTGGTTCCGCTCCGTCCGACGACCCTCGCTGTGACACGCTGCGCACTACCTTCCTGGAGGAAGAGATGGAACTGAGTCATCACGACATCCGGGCCCTCGTGGCCGAGATCTGGCAGTCGGTGCTGGGCATGGACATCGACGAGAGCGGGCCGCAGGCCGACGACGTCCCCTCGTTGTCCAGCCTCATCCACGTGCACGGGACGTGGGAGGGCACGATCGTCCTCCACGGCACGCACGCGCTGGCGACCGCCGTCGCCGAGTCCATGTTCGGGATGGAGGCCGACGAGCTGTCGGAGGACGACATCGGGGACGCCTTCGGCGAGATCGCCAACATGCTCGGCGGCAGCGTGAAGGCGATGGTCGACGGGCCCTCCAGCCTGTCGCTTCCCACCGTGATCGGCGGGACGCAGTACACGCTGTCGGTCCCCGGCTCAACGGTGCTCAACGAGTCGTGGTTCGCGTCCGCCGGCCAGTCGTTGGCCGTTCGAGTCCTCGAACGGGCGTCCGCCGACGTGCCGGTGTTCGCCTGAGACCGCGTCTCTTCACGCCTTCGTCCAGCTGCCCGCTCAGCTCCAGCCGTCTCGGGCCGACTGGGAACACGACCCACCACATCACAGGAGACCAGCACCATGAAGATCGTTGTGTGCGACGATTCCAAGGCGATGCGCATGATCGTCATGCGCATGCTGAAGCAGACCGAGTTCGCCGGCGCCGAGTTCATCCAGGCCGAGGACGGTGTGCAGGGCCTCGCCGCCGTGCGCGAACACCACCCGGACCTGATCGTGTCGGACTGGAACATGCCCAACATGTCGGGTATCGAGTTCCTCCAGGCGCTGCGCGCGGAGGGCAACCCCACGACCTTCGGGTTCGTCACCTCCGAGACGACCCCGGAGATGCGTGAGGTGGCCATCACCAACGGCGCGTCGTTCACCATCGCCAAGCCCTTCACGGCCGAGACCTTCGCCAGCGTGATGGCCGGCACGGTGTCCTGACCGACGGTCCCGACTCCGGACCCCGACGAGAAGACGTGTGACCCCATGGCCGACGTTCCCCTGCCCGACCGCGAGGCGCTCCGCGACCTCTTCTCCGACCTGCTGTCCAAGACCTGCGCGGTCGACCGGGTCGATGACGGGCTGGCCCTGTCCCCCGGCACCGTCGGTGTGGTCGCCGAGTACGTCGACGCCGACGGCGAGGCCGCCGGTGCCGCGATCGCGGACCTGTCCTTCGCGTGCCGATCGGGCTCCGCGCTGGTCATGATGCCGCCCTCGGTCGCCGACGAGGCCCTCGTCGCCGGTGAGATCGACGGGGACATGTTCGACTGCTTCAAGGAAGTGGTGAACGTCCTGTCACGGGTCCTGAACTCCCCCGACAGCCCGCACGTGAAGCTGCGCGGCATGTACCGGGTCGGCGAACTGCTGCCCGGAGGTGTGCGCACGCTGCTGCGGGACGGCACCCGCCGTCGCCACTTCACCGTGGACATCGAGGAGTACGGCGAGGGTGTGCTGACGGTGGTCTCGCGCGCCGAGGCCGACGTCGCCCTGGCTGCCTGAGCGCGTTCAGCGCCGCTGGGCGTTGAAGGCCCGTTCCGCCCGGCCGAACGCGTGACCCAACGGTTCGTCCACGTCCTCGACCGCGCCGAGCAGCTCCTCGAGCTCCGTGGACTCGCGGGCCACCCGGTGGGCCTCGGCGATGGTCCCCCGCGACTCGGCGATCGCCTCGACGCAGCCCTGCCAGGCCTCCTCCAGCGGTGGGCAACGCCACGCCTCCAGCTCGGCCGACAGCTCCTCGAGGGTGTCGGCCACGAGGTCGAGGCCCACCTCGACCGGTGCCGGGTCGACCCTGCCGACGGGCAGGCACGACATCAGCGCGCGCCGGGCGGCCTCGAGGCGCTCGACCTGGTCGTCGAAGGCCCTGCGTGGTTCGACCAGCTCGTCTGGCAGTCGTTTCCGGCGGAAGATCACGGCGCCCGATGATGCCTGTCCACCCTTCGAAGCCCAAGACGGGTTCTCGGCTCGTGCCCGACCCGGGCGGGGCACCCCGGGTCTACCATCCGTCGCGATGCCGACCTTCGACCCTGCCGACCTGTCGCCGGACGCCACCTACCACCTGCTGAGCGCCCTGGTGGTCCCACGACCGATCGCCTGGGTCGGCAGCATCGGTCGCGACGGCGTGCCGAACCTCGCGCCCCACTCGTTCTTCAACGTGGTCTCCAGCGACCCCCCGATCGTGCACTTCACCTCGACGGGGACCAAGGACACGTTGGCCAACGTGCGTGCCCACCCCGAGTTCACCGTGTCGCTGGTCACCCCTGCCCTCCTGGCGGCCATGAACACCACCGCTGTGGACGCCCCGCCCGACACCGACGAGTTCGCCCTCGCTGGCCTCGAACCGGTCGGGTCCGTCACGGTTGCGCCACCTCGCGTCGCGGCATCCCCGGCAGCGCTGGAGTGCACGGTCCGCACCGTCCTGTCGATGGGCAGCGGGCACATGGTCTTCGGTGACGTCACCCACCTGCACGTGGACGATGCGGTGTGGCGCGACGGCCGGGTCGACCACGAGGCGCTCGCGCCCGTCGGCCGCCTCAGCGGCAGCCGCTACGCGATGCCCGGCACGATCACCGAGCTGAAGCGTCCGTCGTGGACCGACCTCGAGGCCGGCACGGCATGACCATCCCGGATCCCGTCGACTACACCGGCGACATCGTCCTGACCGACGGGCAGACGGTCCGCGTCCGGCCGATCCGCCCCGACGACTTCGAGGCGATGAAGGCGATGTGGCAGCGCCTGTCGCCGGAGACCATCCGGCTGCGGTTCTTCGCGCCCCAGCAGCTGAGCGAAGCCCAGATCCGCTACCTGACCGACGTCGACGGGCACGATCGGTTCGCGCTCGTGGCCGAGGTCCGCGACCGCATCATCGCCGTGGCCCGCTTCGATCGCCTGCCCGAGTCACCCGACAGCGCCGAGTTCGCCGTCACCGTCGAGGACGCCGAACAGGGACGCGGGCTGGGCACCGCGCTGCTGCGCCAGCTGCTGCAGCCCGCCCGGGACCGCGGCATCACCCAGTTCCACGGCGAGATCCTGAAGCTCAACCGGTCGATGATGGCCGTCATGCAGGCTGCCGGGTTCGAGCCGGCGTTCAAGGACTACGGCGACGTGGTCACGGCCACCTTCACGACCACGCCGACCGAGGCCCTGCTGGAGAAGGCCGGTGAGCTGGATCGGCGTGCGGCCCGGAAGGCCCTCGAGGCAGTCTTCAGCCCCGCCGCGGTGGCCGTGATCGGTGCCAGCCGCGACCCCGGGTCCATCGGTGGGGTGGTCCTGTCCAGCCTGCTGCACGGCGGGTACAGCGGGGCGGTCTACCCGGTCAACCCGCACACCCCCCACGTCCAGTCCGTGGCTGCCTACCCGACACTCGAGGCCTGCCCCACCGTCCCCGACACCGTCTTCGTCTGCGTACCCGCCCCGCTGGTCGAGTCCGTGGTCGACCAGGCCGGTGAGCTCGGCGTCCGGGCCGCCGTGCTGATCGGGACGGGGTTCTCGGAGTCCGGCGACGAGGGCGCCGCGATGGAGGCCGAGGTCCTGCGCACCGCCCGGCGGCACGGGATCCGCCTGATCGGCCCCAACTGCATGGGGGTGCTCAACGCGGCGGAGGACGTCCGCCTCAACGGGACGTTCGCGCCGTCGCTGCCCCCGGCGGGCCGTGTCGGGGTGTCCAGCCAGTCGGGCACCCTCGGCATGGCGATCCTGGACGCCAGCGAGCGGTTGGGGCTCGGCCTGTCGACGTTCGCGTCCATCGGCAACAAGAGCGACATCTCCTCCAACGACCTGCTGCAGTACTGGGAGGCCGACGACGCAACCGACGTGATCGTGCTGTACCTGGAGTCCTTCGGCAATCCACGCACGTTCGCCCGCATCGCCCGGCGCATCGGTCGCCGCAAGCCCGTCGTGGTGGTCAAGGCCGATCGCCGAGGCAGCGACGACGCCATCGTCCAGGCGATGTTCGACCAGACCGGCGTCGTCCGCGTTCCGACGCTCGACCAGATGTTCGCCGTGACGTCGCTGCTGTCCAGCCAGCCCCTGCCGTCGGGGCACCGGGTCGGCATCGTGTCCAACGGCGTGGGGCCTGCCATCCTCGCCGCCGACGCCTGCGAGGCCAACGGCCTGGAGGTCACCGCACCGGAGGACGACGTGGTCCAGCGGCTCGCAGCGGAGCTGCCCGTCCTGGGCGAGCCGTCCAACCCGCTGGTCCTGCGCGGCGACGCCACCGCCGCCGACATGGCCGCCGCCGTCCGCGCGCTGGGGGCCTCGGGTGCCGTCGATGCGTTGCTGGTGATCGACGCCCCGCCCCTTCGCCGTGGACAGTCGGTGCTGGCCGAGGAGCTGGCCGAGGCGTCCGCGGACGTCACGGTGCCGATGATCACCGTCCTGATGAGCACCGACCAGACGCCGACGGCCCTGCGCCGGGCCGGCCTGCCGACCGTCCCGTTCCCCGAGGGGGCGGCCGAGGCGCTGGCCCACGTGGCCGACCACGCCCGCTGGCGACGCCAGCCGCTGGGCAACGTGGTGGCCTTCGACGACGCCGACATCGACGCAGCCGGCGCGATCGTTGAGGCCGCCCTCGGCTCGTCCGACGATGTCTGGCTGCCCGCAGGACAGGCCAACGCCCTCCTGCGGGCCCACGCCATCCCCTGCGCGGACCACCGGATCGTCGCCGACGGCGCCGCCGCGGCGGCCGCGCAGGAGGAGCTCGGCGGACCGGTCGTGCTCAAGCCGGCCGCGCCGGTGGAGAAGACCGAGCTCGGTGTGGTCAGGCTGGGCCTCTCCCGACCGGGTCAGATCGCCGATGCGGTCGAGGCCATGGAACGCGACCTGCGACGCCGAGGACGCGAGGATGCGCTGGCGGAGGGCTGGCTGGTCCAGCAGATGGTTCCCGACGGGGTCGAGACGACCATCGCGATCGTCTCCGATCCCACGTTCGGACCGACCCTCCAGCTGGGCCTCGGCGGCACCCTCGCCGAGCTGCTGTCGGACCGCACCGTGAAGGTGCTCCCGCTGACCGACCTCGACGTCGACGACATGCTGCAGCGCATGCGCGGCTTCCCCCTGCTGACCGGATACCGGGGATCGAGTCCGGTCGACGTCGGCGCCCTGCGCACCGTTCTGCTGCGGCTGGGTGCCATGGCCGAGGCACACCCCGAGATCGTCGACCTGGAGCTGAACCCGGTGTTCGTCCGTCGGCACGGCACGAGCGTGGTCGACGCACGGATCCACCTCCGTGCGTCGGGGCTGTCCCGGCGCTGACCTGCGTCGGGCGTACGCATCCGGCACGGGCGAAAATGGTCACGAGCGGCCATGGCGCCGGTCGGCTGCAACCCCGACGATGGAATCGCTCTCGGACGGCTGCTGCCTGCCGATCAAGGACGCACGCCCGTCTCCCCCCACGGATCCGAATGCCAACCCCCCCGCCTGCGTACCTGCCGACCGCCGTCGGCGACCTTGCCGCGCGCCGGATCCTGGCGTTGATCCGGGTCCTCGCGGCGCTCGTCGTCACCGCGGTCCTGTCGGTGGAGACGGTCGCGGCACCGGCATGGGTCGTCTGGGGCGCCGGGCTGATCTGGGTGCCGGCGGCTGCGGGGCTGTGGTTCGCCGAGGAGGGGCCGGCCGACACCCGGACCCTCCGGGCCGGCATGGCCCTGGACCTGGTCGTGGCCAGCGTGCTGATGGGAATCGACCCGGCGTCGGCATCGACCGTGATGGTGCTGCTGGTGCCGTTCGCGGCGGGTGTGGCCTACCGCTCCGGCGTCGTCCCGGGCGTGGCGTTCGGCACGGCGTTGCTGGCCGTGCGATGGATCGTCACGCTCCTGGCCGGTGGTGGACCCATCGACCCGCTCAGGGAGGTCGTGGACACCCTGGCCCTCGTCGGGGTCCTGCTCGTGGTCGGTCGCGCGCTGACGGTGCAGAAGCGTGATGCCCGCAGCGTCGCCGAGTCCGTCCAGCGGTCCGACCACATCCTGGCGCGGTCCAGCGAGGGCATCGTCGTGACCGGCGAGGGTGGGGTCATCCGCCAGGTCAACCCTGCGGCGGAGCGATCGCTGGGCGTCACGACCGCAGACGAGCTGATCGGCGGCACGTGCAACGACCGCCTGTCGCTGCACCAGGACAGCGAGGCGCTGGACTGCCGGCGGACCTGCGCCCTCGCCGCGCTCTGCCACGACGACCAGGGCGTGCAGGTCTGGCGCGACACCGACGGGGTCAGGCAGCCGCTGCTGGCAACGGCCTCGCGCCTGTCGGGCCCCGGCGAGGAGACGCAGTTCCTGCACTCGTTCCGCGACATCACTCGGCTGCGCCAGGCAGACGAGGCCAAGACCATGTTCCTGGCGACCGCGTCCCACGAGCTGAAGACCCCGCTGACGGTGATCCGGGGGTTCGCGCAGGTCCTCCGTCGGACCGTGCCCGACACCGAGGCGCAGGTTGCGCTTGCCGCCATCGAGACGCGCAGCGCCGAGCTCGCCAACATCGTGGACCGGTTGCTGCTCAGCTCACGAATCGAAGCCGGCCGGGTGGACCTGGAGATCGAACCCATCGACGTCAGCGACATCCTGCGAACCCGCATGCGTGGCCTCAGCAACTCCCTCGGCCGCACCATCGAGGTCGACGTCGAGGACGACCTGCTCGCCCTCGGGAGCGGCGACGCGCTGGTCACGACGCTGGACCACCTCCTGGACAACGCCGCCAAGTACTCCCCCGGCGGGCAGGACCTGCGGATCACCGCTGTCCGCGCTGATGGCGAGATCAGCATCTCGGTCATCGACCGGGGCATCGGCATGACCCAGGAACAGCTCGACCAGTGCTTCGACCGGTTCTGGCAGGCCGAGGCGACCGACGTTCGTCGGTTCGGCGGCACCGGCATCGGCCTGTACATCGTGGAGTCGCTGGTCAACGGCATGCACGGCCGGGTCGAGGCACGGTCCACGCTGGGGCAGGGCTCGACGTTCACGGTGGTCCTGCCGGTGGCCGACGACCTCGACCACGTCGTCGACATCTCCGGTACCGCCGCGGCAGCCCACACCAGCGTCGACGAGTTCATGCGCCAGCTCGGCCTACCGGCACGGAGCAACGGATGATCCTGGCCACCGCCCTGCTCAACCTGCTGCTGGCCGTGATCTACATGGCCATCGGCACCATGATCGCCATGGACCTGGAACGCGCGATCAGGCGCCGCGGCTGGTCCCATTTCGGGGTCGCGTGGCTGAGCATCATGTACACCTGCGGCGCCCACCACCTGGTGCACGGCATCCACGTGCTGGCGGAGGGCCGGGAGGTCGGGCCGGCAGACCTCGTCGCGGTGGCCATGGGGGTCCCGGCCGGCGGGATCTGGGCGCTGCTGCGGATCGAGGCCAGCCGCGGCGGCCGAGGCGATCGGTACCTCCGGGGGACCCCGGCGTGGCTCCGGCTCGTGGCCGGTGCGCACCTCATCGCCGCCGTGGCCACCCTCGCCGTCGGCCTGCGCCTGCTCACCGGGGCGACCGCGATGGACACGCGCCTGATCCCCAACATCCTGCTCGTCGGGTTGTACCTCGGGATCGGGGCAGCCCTGATGCGGGGCCAGCTGCACAACCGCCGCGAGCACGGGGGCTGGTCATTGTCCGGCCTCTCCCTGATGATGATCTTCCCGACGTGTGCGGTCATGCATGCCTCCTACGTCGTCTACGCAGGGTCGGCGCTGTTCGCCCCGGACTTCCACGGACTGTGGGTCGACTGGTTGGGTGTCCCGGCAGCCCTGTACTTCTTCTGGGTGGTTCGCGGGTTGGAGACTGGCACGGTGAAGGACTGGAACGAACGCTTCGAGGCCATCGAGGACCTCGGGGACCGCGCGGCGGCGGCGTCCGCCGCGGCGCCCGACGATCACGTCCTCCAGGAGGTGCTCGGGTGAGCCACGTCCTCGTGTGCGACGACGCCGCCGACCTGCGCCTGCTGATGCAGATCACGCTGGAGTCGGCGGGGCACAGGGTGACCAGCGCCGACGGCGGCATCGACGCGCTGCAGCTGCTCGGCGATCTCACCGACATCGACGTGATCGTGCTCGACGTCCAGATGCCGGCCGTCGATGGCTGGCACGTGCTCGAAGCCGTTCGCAACCACCCCCGCCACCAGCACGTCCCCGTGCTGATGTGCACCGTGAAGTTCTCCCACGAGGACCTCGTGCACGCGTGGACGCTTGGCTGTGACGCCTACCTCAACAAGCCCTTCGACCTCGACGCCCTCATCTCCACCGTCGAGGAGCTGCACGCCAGCGACCTCCAGAGCCGTATTGCCCGCCGCCACGACGAGCTGAAGGCCCTCGCCTCCAGCCAGCACTCCTGATCGAGGACTCGATGTCGACAGCCACCACGACCATCGTCGTCGACGACCAGGAGGACATCCGGTTCCTGATCCGCCACCTGATCGAGCTGTCGGACGGCAACCTCGAGGTCGTCGCCGAAGCCGAGGACGGCGAGTCCTGCCTGAAGGTGCTCGAGGGGCTCCCGCCCCACGATCCGCAGGTCATCGTGATCGACTGGATGATGCCGGGGCTCAACGGCATCGAGACGGCGCTGCGGATCCGGGAGACCCGACCGAACGCCCGCATCATCCTGTGCTCGGCGTTCGGTGATCCGACCCTGGAGGCCGAGGCACGGGCGGCCGGCATCGATCGGTTCCTCTCCAAGGAGCGGATGAGCGAGATCCCCGATGCCATCGCCCGCCTGGTCGAGGACACCTGATCCCGACGTCGCCGGGCGCTTTCCACTGTCCGGACACCATGACAGCTCGGCCGGTGTGCGTACGCTTGGCGGGCCATGAGCAGCTTCCTCGATGAACTCGCCCGCCGCGTCCTCGTGTTCGACGGCGCCATGGGGGTCTCGCTGCAGGAACGCACCCTGACCCTCGAGGACTTCGACGGGCTGGAGGGCTGCAACGAGATCCTCGTCCGAACCCGCCCGGACGTCCTGCAGGACCTCCACGCCGCGTTCCTCGACGTCGGGGTCGACGCCGTGGAGACCGACAGCTTCGGCGGGGCGCCGTGGGTGCTCGACGAGTACGGCCTCGGCGCGGACACCGAGGAGCTGAACCGGCTGTCCGCGGAGATCGCGCGTCGGGCCTGCGACGAGGCGTCCGGACAGCGGTGGGTCATCGGCTCGATCGGCCCCGGGACCCGCTCGCCCACCCTCTCGCTGACCAAGGGACCGGAGGCCGGCGACTGGATCGACTTCGACACGATGGTCGCCGGCTACATCCGCCAGGCGCGTGGCCTGCTCGCCGGTGGCAGCGACGTGCTGATCATCGAGACGGCCTTCGACCTGCTGCAGGTCAAGGCCGCCGTCGCCGCCTGCCACGACGCGATGCAGGCCGAGGGCGTCACTGTCCCCCTCATCGCGTCGGTCACGATCGAGCAGGGCATCAACACGATGCTGCTCGGCTCGGAGATCAGCGCGGCCGTCACGTCGCTGGACCCCCTCGGCATCGACGTCATCGGCCTGAACTGCGCGACCGGCCCCGACGACATGCGGGAACAGGTTCGTTACCTGTCGGCCAACTCCCGCAAGCCGATCTCGGTCATCCCCAACGCCGGCATCCCCGAGATGATCGACGGCGAGACGTGCTATCCGCTGTCCCCCGAAGCGCTGGCCGCAGCGCACGTGGAGTTCGTGCGCGACCTCGGCGTCCAGCTCGTCGGTGGATGCTGCGGGACCACCCCCGAGCACCTGCGCCAGGTCGTCGAGGCGGTGCGTGGCCTGACCCCGGCCCCGCGGCAGGTCACCTGGACGCCGTCCCTGTCGTCGCTGTACAGCGCCGTGCCGCTCGAGCAGGAGCTCAGCTTCCACATCATCGGCGAACGGTTGAACGCCAACGGTTCCCGCAAGTTCAAGGAGACGATGCTCGACGGGGACCTCGAGCAGATGTTGACCATCGCCAGGACCCAGACCGCGGAGGGCGCCAACTCCCTCGACGTCTGCGTGGACTACGTGGGCCGCGACGGCACCGCGGACATGGTCAACCTGGTCAGCCACCTGGCGACGAAGTCGACCCTGCCGTTGGTGATCGACTCCACCGAGGTCGAGGTCGTCGAGTCGGCCCTGAAGCGGCTCGGCGGTCGTGCCGTGATCAACTCCGTCAACCTCGAGGACGGGCGTCGCAAGGCCGACGTGCTGTTCCCGATGGCCAAGCGCTACGGTGCCGCGCTGATCGCCCTTGCCATCGACGAGGAGGGGCAGGCCCGCACGGCCGACTGGAAGGTCGACGTCTGCAAGCGGATCGCCGACATCGGCATCGGCGACTTCGGCCTCGAGGCCTCCGACCTCATCTTCGACACCCTCACCTTCCCGCTCGGCTCGGGCCAGGAGGACCTCCGCAAGGACGGCCTCGCCACGCTGGAGGCGATCGAGCGGGTCAAGGCCGAGATCCCCGGCTGCTTCACCACCCTCGGTGTCTCCAACGTTTCCTTCGGCCTGTCGCCCGCCGCACGCCAGGCCCTCAACAGCGTGTTCCTGCACGAGGCGGTCGAGCGGGGGCTGGACTCCGCGATCGTGCATGCCAGCAAGATCCTGCCCCTGTCGCGCCTGGACGACGAGACCCTGATGGTCTGCACCGACCTCGTGTACGACCGCCGCGGCAAGGCGGGGCTGAACGGCACCGGCGGCGCGGACTACGACCCCCTGCACCGCCTCATGGCGCTGTTCGAGGGCGTCACCGGGACCCAGTCGACCAAGGAGTCCCTGGCCGAGCTGCCGCTGACCGAGCGGCTCGAGCAGCGGATCATCGACGGGGAGCGCGACGGGCTCGCCGCCGACCTCGACGCCGCGATGGCCGAGGGGATCGCCCCGCTCGACATCATCAACGTGCACCTGCTGGCCGGCATGAAGGTCGTCGGCGAGCGGTTCGGATCCGGCGAGATGCAGCTGCCGTTCGTGCTGCAGTCCGCCGAGACCATGAAGGCCGCCGTCGCCCACCTCGAGCCCTACATGGAGGCCGCCGACGCCACCGGCAAGGCGAAGGTCGTGCTGGCCACCGTCAAGGGCGACGTGCACGACATCGGCAAGAACCTCGTCGACATCATCCTCACCAACAACGGGTTCGAGGTCCGCAACATCGGCATCAAGCAGCCGATCGACGCGATCATCACCGCCGCCGAGGAGTTCGGCGCCGACGCCATCGGTCTGTCCGGCCTCCTGGTCAAGTCCACCGTCGTCATGCGCGACGACCTCGACGAGCTCGCCCGCCGTCGGCTGGACCACTACCCCGTGCTGCTCGGCGGTGCCGCTCTGACCCGCAACTACGTCGAGATCGACCTCCGCGAGCGCTACGAGGGTCCGCTGTTCTACTGCAAGGACGCCTTCAGCGGCTTGCGGGTGATGGACGAGGTCGCCGCCCGCAAGAAGGGCGAGGACCCCGGGCCGTCCTGGGGCCGTCAGATCGGGGAACGTCGCGTCAAGGCGACCGGCGGGGCCGGTGAGGAGGGCGACACCAGCGAGGTCGTCGCCCCCACCGTCGCCACCGACGTGCCCGTGCCGACCCCGCCGTTCTGGGGCAGCCGCGTGACCCGCGGCATCTCGCTGGACGAGATCGCCGCCTTCCTGAACAAGACCACGCTGTTCCGCAACCAGTGGGGCTTCGACCGCGACCAGGCCGAGAAGGGCGAGGAAGCCCTCCGGCACGTCATGGCCACCGCACGCGCCGAGTCGTTGCTGGTCCCCGAGGCCGTGCACGGGTACTTCGCCTGCCAGTCGGAGGGCAACGACCTCATCGTGTACGCCGACCCCGAGGGCGACGAGGTCGCCGCGCGGTTCACGTTCCCCCGGCAGACCCGTGGTCGCCGCCTGTGCATCCCCGACTTCTTCCGGTCCGTCGCGTCCGGCGAACGGGACGTGATCGCCTTCCACGCCGTCACGATGGGCAGCCGGGTCAGCGAACGCGCCGCCGAGCTGTTCGCGGCCGACGCCTACACCGACTACCTGTACCTGCACGGGCTCGGGGTCGAGATGGCCGAGGCCCTGGCCGAGATGTGGCATGCCCGCATCCGGCGCGAGCTCGGGATCGACGGCGACGACGCGGCGGAGGTCACCGGGCTGTTCAAGCAGGGCTACCAGGGGTCGCGGTACTCCTTCGGCTACGCCGCCTGCCCGGACCTGGAGTCACGCAAGCCCCTGTTCGAGCTGCTCGGCGCCGAACGCATCGGCCTGGAGCTGTCGGAGGAGTTCCAGCTGGTCCCCGAGCAGTCCACCGACGCCCTCGTCGTCCACCACCCCGAGGCGAAGTATTTCAACGCGCGCTGACGCCCCCTGACGCCCGTTCGGGGTCAGTGGTGTGTGGGCGGGTGGTCCAGGGAGATCCGGACGTCGGCGGGGACGGGCAGGGACAGCACGATCGTGGTGCCGAGCCCGTCCGGCCCGTCCTCCACCCAGACCCGGCCACCGTTGGCCTGCACGACGTTGCGGACCGAGGGCAGGCCCAGTCCGATGCCCTGTGAGCCGGGGGTCAGCTGGACCCCCATCTCGAAGACCTGCTCGCGAGCACGGGCGGGGATGCCCACGCCGTTGTCGGACACCGCCACGCGCACGCGGTCCCCGTCGAGGACGCCGCTGATCCGCACGACCGGTGGGCGTTCCGGGTGGGCGTACTTCAGGGCGTTGGCGACGAGGTTGTGCATCGCATGCCGCAGGGCTGCCTCGTCGGCCATCACGTCGGGGATCTCGGACACCTCGATGCGACCGCCGTGCTGCTGGAGGATCGGGTCGAACGCGATGTGGAGGTCCTCGGTCAGCGCGGCCATGTCGACCCGCTCCGGAACCCCGGCCGAGGAGAACCGGGCGAAGTCCAGCAGCGTGTCGATGGTGCTGGCCAGCTCGTTGGCCGACGCCCCGGCCCGGTCCAGCATCATGGTCACCGTCTCGTCGGTCGACTGGCGGCTGGCGAGCCTGAGGTAGCCGACGATCCCCGCGAGCGGCGCCTTCAGGTCGTGGGCCACCACGCCGGCGAACTCGCTGAGGCGCCGGTTGGCCCGACGGAGCTCACCGCGGATTCGGTGGCGGTCGATCGCGTACCGGATGGCGCGGGCCAGCGCATCGGGGTCGAGGTCCGCCGCCTTCACGATGTAGTCCTGCGCCCCCGCGGCCAGCGCCGCCACGGCCACCTCGGCACCGCGCTGCCCGGTGAGGACGATCACCGGCACGTCGGGATGGGCGTCGACCAGCGCCCCCACCGCGTCGGTGCCCTGGACGCCCGGAAGCCCGAGATCGCAGAGGATGCACGCGACGTCGTGGGCGTCGAGGGCATCGAGACCCTCGGCCAGCGTCTCGGCGACGATGCAGACCACCCCGCCGTGGACGCCGTCCTCGAGCGCTTCCTCGACGATCAGGGCGTCGCCGGGGTTGTCCTCGATCAGCAGGATCCTCGTGCTCACGGCATCACGTCTTCGGCAGCTGGGCGATGCGCAGCCAGAAGGCGTCGAGGCTGCGGAGGGCCTCGGTCATCTCCGCTGGCCGCTGGGGTTTGGTGACGAAGCTGGAGGCGTAGTGGCGATAGGCCTCGACAACCTCCTCCTCCGCGGCGGTGGACGTCATGATGATGATCGGGAGGTGGCGAAGGCCGTCGCTGGCCCGCACGGCCTGCAGGACCTCGATGCCGTTCATGCCGGGCATGTTCAGGTCGAGGACCACGAGGTCGGGCAACCGACCGTCGGCCATACCGCGTTCCAACGTGTCCAGTGCCTCGACACCGTCGCCCGCGGTGAGCACCTCGACCCCGACGTGCAGCTCCTCGAACGTCTCCTGCATCAGCAGGACGTCACCGGGGTTGTCGTCCACCAGCAGTACCTGCAACGGCGGTTCCTTCGTGACCATCGGTGTCCTCTGCTGCGTGCTCGTCGGGTGCCGAACGGGGGGGTGCGGTCGGCAGGGTGATGCGGAAGCTGGCGCCTCCCAGATCGCTGTCGTCGACCTCCACGGTGCCACCGTGCCGGCCGACGATCCGGGCCACGAGGGCCAAGCCTATGCCCGTGCCCTCGTAGGCGTCGCGCTTGTGCAGCCGCTGGAACATCTGGAAGATGCGCTCACGGTGCTTCGGGGGGACGCCGATGCCGTTGTCGGCGACCTCCAGCACCGTGCCGCCCGGGCCCTCCCAGCCACGGATCGCGATCACCGGAGGACGCTCGGGGTGCCGGAACTTGGCGGCGTTGCCGATGAGGTTCTGCAGGACGTGCCCGAACAGGTCGTGGTCCACCACGACGTCGGGAAGGTCCGGGGACACCCGTACGTCGACATCGCCGAGCGGGGCTCCGAGGCGCCGCACGACCTCGGCGGCCATCGTGGCGAGGTCCACCCGCTCGACCTCGATGGACTCACGACCGACACGGCTGTAGCGCAGCAGTGCATCGATCATGTCCTGCATCCGGTCGGCCGCCTCGACGGCGAGGTCGACGTAGGTCTGGCCGCGGTCGTCCAGATCCTCGCGGTACCGCTCCCCCAGGCGGGTGCAGTACGCCGACACCATCCGCAGGGGTTCCTTCAGGTCGTGGGAGGCGACGTAGGCGAACTGCGCCAGATCGGCGTTGGAGCGTTCGAGCTCGTCGTTGGTGGTCGCCAGCTCCGCGGTGCGGAGGGCGACACGTCGCTCGAGGTCCTCGTTGAGCGTCGCCAGCCGGAGATGCGCCTTCTCCAGCGCCTCGAGCGCCTCCTCCTCGGCGACAGCAACCCGTTCGAGCCTGCTGGCCATCAGCTGCACGAGCGCAGCCACCATGACCAGCGTCAGCGTCGTCACCAGCGCCAGCTGGAGGTCGAGGTCGGCCAGGAGTCCGGCGGACTCCACCCGGTCGACGATGACCCCGATCCCGAGGACCACAGTGGTCACCGGGGCCAGGAGGCCGCGGAGCAAGCGACCGCCGGCCCTGTTGGACCACCCGATCCGCAACGGCCCGCGGTCCGAGGTGGCGATGGCCAGCCCGACGGTCGCCACCACCAGCGACACCGAGGTGTGTACCGCCATCTCCGTGGCACGGCCGATCCCCCGGGTGCTGGCCGACTCCAGCGCATACCCCACGAGGGCGAACAACGCGAGGAAGCCACCGACGGACGCCAGCGCCTGTCCGGCGACGTGGACGATGCCGTTGGACGGCCTGGCGGCCAGGACCACCCATGCCGACCCGAGGGACACGAAGGCGATGGCCGTGTTGGCCCCCATGCGGCCGGGGAAGTCGCCGATCTCGGTGTCGACGACCACGAGCTGGTCGATGCCGAGGTCGACCCCGGCGAGGTACTGCACCAGGGTGAGGGCCCCGAGCAACAGGACCAGGAGCCCGCAAGCACCGGCAACGACCTGACCCCGGTGTCCTCGGCCGTGCGCCAGCGTCGCGCCGCCGAGCGCCGCCACGCCGAGCGCGGTGTTCACCTTCATCGACGCGAGGCCCGGGACCACACGGGTCACGATGTCGACCCCCATGCCCCAGCCGACCACGAGCACGATCACGCCGGCCGCCAGCAGGAACAGTCCCGGCTTGGCCGCGAGCTCGAGGCGCTCGGCCTCGATCCGCGAGCGTGGACCCGTGGCTGGGGCGGTCATCCCGGCTTCCGGACCAGGAGGGTGCACTCCTCGATCTCGCGGTGCGCACGCAGGGCCCGCAGGAGATCCTCCAGCTCCAGCCACTGGGAGCTGTTTCCGCCCACGGCGGTCCAGTCCGGGCCCTCACCCATGGGACGGCCGGCGTCCAGGGCCCGTTCGGCGAGGCGTCGCAGGATGGCTGGGTGGAAGCGTTCGACCACTTCCTCGTGGCCCCACGCCCAGATCGATCCGTGGTCGGCGTTGTCGTTGGACAGCCGCGCCCACTCGATGTCGAGTCGCAGGAGCACGTCCTTCCACACCTGGTAGGTGAGCGCGCTCAACCCGACATCGATGCCGTCCATCGGACTCAGTGTGTCACTGTCGGACACCCGGAACGAGGTAGCGGCTACTCGCCGGGACTGCCTGTCCGCCGAGCGATGACCTCCGAGGGCCCCGCTGGATCGTCCTGTGATGTGCTCGGCTCCGGCTCGGGGTCGGACGGGGCGGGCGACGCCGAGGACCCCGTCGGGGCGGGCTCCGGCTCTGCGCTGGCCGTGGGCTGGGGGTCGACGCCGTCGCCGTCCTCGTCGTCGGAACGCGAGTCGCCGACCTCACCCTCGGAGGGCTGCGGGCGTGCGGTCACGACGGGACCGGCCGGCTGGCTGGGGGGCGTGCTCGGCCCGGTGCTCGGCTGCCCCGTGGACGGACTGGAGGGCCCGGGACTCGCCGACGGGTTCGGCGAGCCGCTGGGGGCCGGCTCGCTGGCCGAGTCCGTGGGCGTGGGGGTCGGGGTGGCCGACCCGGACTCCGTCGGCTGGGGTGACGCGGAGGGGCTGGCCGTGCCGGTGGGCGTCGGGAACGCGGCTGCGACGTCGTCGGCGATGCCGTCCCCGTCGAGGTCGACGATCACCACGGGTGAGTCGGGGATGCCGTCGCCGTCGGTGTCCTTCGGCTCGGCCGTCGCCTGCGGGGTCTTGGACTCCGAGGGTGCCGTCGCGGGCGTGTTGGTGCTGGGCACCGGTGTTGCGGTCGCCGTTCCCGGGGCAGCCGTGGGGGTCATCGCGACCTCGACGGCCTGGTTGACGTCGACGGGCAGCTGCAGCTGCGCGATGGACTCCGTGGTCTCGCGCCTGATGCTCTCGCTGACCGGCTGGACGCGAGCCGCGACCTCCGGGGCGCCGTGCTCGACCTCGACCAGGGTCACCGCGATCTGCTCCACCAGCTCCGGCACGTGCTGCGGCCTGCTGACGGCGATCTGCTGGATCTCGTCGAGCCTTGTACGGGCGAACGACAGCTGCAGCTCGGCACGGGTCACGGGATCGCGGACGAAGATCAGCTGCGCCCGTTCGGTCCCGCGCTTGACGTGGTACAGGGCGTCACCCGGGAGGGACCCCTGGCTTGCGGCGACAGCCACCCCCGACATGGACATGAGCATGACGAGCGCCAGGACCGGGACCGCTGCCCGAGGCAGGCGACGGTTGGCCAGCGACACCGGGATGTCCACCTCGTCCTCGGTCTCCAGCGCCATGCGCTGGGCCTCGGAGTGGATGACCCAGAGGTGTCGCGAGGCCGTGTCCAGGTCGACCGGCTCGACGAACGCATCGTCCAGCAGCTCGGCAAGCGCCGGGTTGCGGTCGGAGCGATCGGTGTAGTCCATCGTCAGGTGTCGTCTCGGGGAGGTGGGGAGGGGGGAAGTGGTAACGCGAACGGAGCCGGCGATCGTGCCGACCCGGGGCTAGGACGTTTCGGGAGGCGTGGACCGTTCGCCTTTTTCTCGACCGTCCGAAACGGGGTCGTGAACCTGGTCCCGACCCTCCGCAGGACGCCGGTCACGCGCAGCGATCATCTCGGCGGCCATCTCGGTGTCGGCGAGCAGCCTGGCAAGCGCCCGTTCCCCCCGATGCTGCAGGCTCCGGATGGCGCCTTCGGTCTTGCCGAGGATGTCGGCCACCTCGGGCGCCGACAGCTCCGCGACGTACCTGAGCTGCAGGACGGCTCGTTGGTCCTCCGACAGGTGTGCCATCGCGGCGCGAACCGTGCGACGGCGTTCGTTGCGGATCGCCAGCTCCCCGGGACCCGCGGACTCGTCCTCGACGTCGAGCCGTTCGACGTCGTCGAGCGCGTCCTCTGCCCGCCGCTTGACCTTCCGAATGTGGTCGAGCGCGTTGAAGTACGCCGACCGGAACAACCAGACCTTGATCGCCGCGGGACCCCCGTTGATCGTGTTCCCCTTCCGGAGCAGCTCCACGAAGGTCGCCTCGACCAGGTCCTCGGCAGTGGCCCGATCACGGACGCGCGCGATCAGGTAACCGAGGAGCCGATCAGCGAGGTGCACGTACACCTCACCGACAGCGTCGGGGTCACCACGCCGCACGCCCTCGGCGACGGACTCACTGAACAGGGTCATCGGTACGATCCAGAATCCTCGTTTCGGCCCCGACCATAACTGTCCGTCCGACCAGCATCATCGGGGATTCGCGAAACGTCACAGGTCTGCGACCACAGATTCCCCGTGCTGCTCCAAGGACCGAAACGATGAGCGCAGACCCGTCCCCCACCGCTCCGGACTACACCCCCGCGTCGGCGATGTCGTTGCGAGACCTCAGGGCCGAGATGCTGCAGCGGGCAGCCGCTGCCGCCGCCAGGGCCCGACGAGCCAGGCGACGGGGACAGCTTCGCGAGGCCAGGGTGTTGGAACAGCGAGCCGAGCAGCTGATCGAGGTCGCGCGATCGGTCAATGTGACGTAACACGTCGTTGAGACTCCCCACGGGGTCGAATGGTTTCACATCACTCCAGGTTTTCTCCGGCACCTGTGATGCTGACTTGTTCGGGTGCCGTACAGTTCCTTGGGTAATTCCACATCTTCCACCCCCCAGGGAGCACCGAGTGAGCCAACCAGAAACCATCGTCCGGAAATACCTCACTGCACTGCAGGATCCTTCGACGTTGCGTGACGACGACGCCATCGAAGAAGCGCAATCAGCGCTCGATGCCGAGGAGGACCCGATCGAGCGACTGAAGCTGCAGCAGACGCTTGCCGAGCTCAACGCGCCGTCGATGACCGCCATCGAGGACGAGTTCGTCGTCCACGCCAAGGCATGGGCCGACGAGGCAGGCCTGACCGGCAAGGCGTTCGAGGCAGAGGGTGTGCCCAGCGCCACGTTGCGACGGGCCGGATTCGATGTTGCGAAGGGCCGCAAGCGCGGGGGATCGAGCAGCACGCCCCGCAAGCGCTCCTCTCGCACGACGCAGGAAGACGTCATCAACGCGATGCCGAAGTCATTCACGCTCAAGTCGCTTCGCGAGACCACCGGCGGATCGCCGGCAGTGGTGCGAAAGGCAGTGGATGCCGAGATCGAGGCAGGTCGTGTCGTCGACGCAGGCCCGGACCCCGATCACTCCGGACCGGGTCGCGCCGCAACCCTGTATCGCAGGACCTGACCGGACAGAACCGGTCGCCGTGGGGGAATCATGTCGATCGACCTCGATCGGCCAGCTAGATCGCAGTGACCGACAGCACACCGACGGCGGTGAAGGTGCCGATGGCCCACATGGCAGGGCGAACGGCACGGGGGCACCGCCGTCGGGATGCTCGACCGGCCAGCGTTGCGGTCACCACCAACACCACCAGCTGCACGATGACCGTCGGTGTCTCACCGATCAGCTCGTTGGTCGGGACGAGTGACGCCGTACCGAAGAGGTCCATGTCCCCGCCCAGGGGATTGCTCAGCCGGGCGACGAACAGGACCGCGGCCTTGAGCAGGCGTTCGCGGACCATGGCCTGGGCCAACCCGATGCCGACCGCCACGACGGCCACCGCGCCGGTGACCACGCCCGGAGGTGCGCCCGACCGCACGGCCCACCTGTCGGCCGCCCGCACTCCGAGGACCGACAGGCCCGCGACGACCAGCAGGCCGGTCAGCGTCGCGGCCGCCGACAGCGGGTCGATGCCCCACGCGAGCAGCTGCTGGATCCACAACGTGCTGATGCGCAACGTGGCGAAGGCCAGGCCGCCGGCCAGGACCGCGACCACCACGGCGCTTCCGCCGTCCCCTGCCACGCGCGGCTGTCGCTGTCGCATGTCGTCGACGATGCCGAGGAAGACCGTCAGCAGCTCGCCCGCCTCCAGCCATCGCCGACGCCCGACGGCAAGGCACCCCGCCAGCGTCAGGATGGTGTAGCCGGCCGCGACTGCGCCGATCACCCGCGGTTCCAGCGGTTGTCGGTGGACCCCGAGGTAGAACGTCCACCCCAGCGCAGCCGGGACGGCCCACCATCGCCCTCCCGGCAAGGGGGCCTCGCCGGGAGGCTCGACCTGACCACCCAGGGCCTGGAGTCCCCTGGCAAGGGTGTCGAATGGATCCAGCCGCGCCCACCAGTCCCGGCCGATCACGCCGACGACGAGGAGCGCCGGCCACGCCAGGCCGATCGCCAGCGAGGGGGCGATGTTGTCCAGCTGGGAGTCCCGACCCAGTCGACCGGCGACGATGACGAGCAGCAGCACCCCGACGCCGACCGCACGGGCCACTCGTTCGCCCGGCCCCATCGTGGAGGGCGTCGGGACCGCTGCGTCGCCGTTGGCCTGCGCCGCCGGCGACGAGGTCCGGTCGGGGAGGCGCAGCACGAGGATCGTGGCGCACGCCACGACCACGGCGGCCAGGAACAGGGGCGGCAGGCCCAGGCCGCCCGGTTCGGTCAGTGGGTGGGCGAGAACGACGGTTTCGAGGGGAGGCACGTGGAGGGGGAACCTTCGGTGGCAGACTCGGTCGACTGATGCGCGGGAGCATCAGGCGTAACCGTACGGCCAGCCCGTACGTAGGACGGGACGACGGGTCCGGGCGGACCCACCCCCCATCTCGGAAGGATCCCTGGTGTCGCGACGATCGTTTGTGCCCCTGACCGTGCTGGCCTTGCTGCTGGCCCTACCCGTTCCGGCGCTGGCCGACCATCCGGCCAGCTTCGACGCGCTCGTCGGCCCCGGTACTCCCGGAAACTCCGGCGGGGTGGACGGCATCGAGTGGGAGCCGCTGGCGACCATCGAGACCGGCAACACCCACACCGACCTCGACTTCTTCACCCAGAACGGAGAGACCTACGTGGCGGTGGGCACGCTCGCCGTCGGCGCCAACGACGGTGGCCAGGCGATCGTGCAGCTGACCGACGGCGGCGAGACCATCGACCCCACCTTCGTTTCGGCGTTCCCCTCCGCGTCCTGCGTCACCGACGCGTCCGGCGCGCTCGGCCTGCAGCACGACGTCGAGGCCACGCCCAAGGGCACGGTCCTGCTGAACGAGACCAACCCGCTGGCCGACACCAGCGACGCACAGCTGCTGATCGACGCGACCGACGCCCCGGGACGTTGCCACGACCAGGGCGCCGGCGGGCTGTCCGGTGTCCCCCAGGGTGGGCTGGAGATCGTCGACATCACCGACGTCACCGCCCCCACGGAGCTGGCGCTGATCAGCCACATCGGCGAGTCCCACACCGTCAACATCGACCCGAAGCGTCCGCACATCGCGTTCTCGGTGACCTCCGATGCGATCACGGTGGCTGTTGACGAGACCGACTGCGACGGCGACGGCGACGTCGAGGAGCTGATCCGCGAGAACGAGTGCGAGGGCGACTCCGACGCCTTCGACCTCGACGGGTTCGAGATGGTCGACCTGTCGTCGTGCATGAACTTCCCCGAGGGCACCTCGATCGAGGACAAGCGGGCGCAGTGCCAGCCCGAGACGTTCCGCTTCCGCTTCGGCGACCTCGACACCCAGCTGGGACACTCGGTCCTCGGGACCGTCTACGGCTGTCACGAGCTGGAGATCTACCCCGACGATCGCCTGACCTGCGGGTCGGGGCAGGCGCTGCACGTGTTCGACATGTCCGGTGCGTTCGACGACAACGGCACACCCGACGACTACTCCGACGACTCCATCAACGGCGACGCCCTGCCGTGCGCGGCGCGTCCGACCACCACCAGCGCACCGCTGCCGCCGGGCATCGCGACCGGGGCCACCGTGTACGACTGCGTCGTCGGCGCCGACGACGTCGACCTGACGATCCCGAGCTGGCTGGCCATGGGCGCGCCCAGCGTCGAGGGTGTCGAGCACCTGGGATCCATCTTCCACTCGGGGCGGGCGGCGACGGGCCAGCTGCCGACGCCGTTCGGCTCCGCGCTGGACATCGACTTCGACCACGAGGCCGAGCTGACCCATTCCGGACGGCACCTGATCGCCTCCGACGAGCGGGGCGGCGGCGTGGTGCCCCCCGGTGCGAGCTGTGCCCCGGGGGTGGACAACCCCGAGGGCAACGGCGGCCTGCACGCCTACTCCGTGGATGCCCTGACCCGCGTCAACCCGGGCAGCCCCGAGGCCGCCCAGTCCGCCTACGCGTTGACCCCCGACGGCGACCGCGCGGTGTACCGCACCTCGGTGCAGACCCAGCCGCAATCGGCGTTCTGCACCGCCCACGTCTTCCACCAGATCCCCGGTCAGAACCGCATCTTCATGGCCTGGTACACCCAGGGCACCCGGGTCGTGGACTACATCGAGTACCCCGACGGCACCTTCGAGTGGGTCGAGACGGGCTACTTCATCCAGCCGTCCACCGACCAGTGGGTCTCGGCGATCTTTGATGTCATCGACAACGAGGACGGCACCTTCACCTACATCGGCGTGTCCGCGGACACGTTGGCCGGCCGCGGCTCGATCGACGTCTACCAGGTCACCCTGCCCGCTCCTGCGCAGATGGGTGACCAGGTCCCGTTCGACCCCGACTTCGCCCGGATCTCCGGGGACGGCTACACGGGCACCGCAGCCCGGGTCAGCCGCGAGCTGGGGGCCGCCGACACCGTCGTGATCGGCCGCGACGACGTCTACGCCGACAACCTGACCGGTGGGGTGGTCGCCGCCATGGAGGACGCGCCGCTGCTGTACACCGCGACCGACGCGCTGTCGCCCGAGACGGCGGCGGAGATCGAGCGGCTCGGCGCGACCAACGCCATCGTGATGGGCGGTGACGCGGCGGTGTCCGACGACGTGCTGGCCGAGCTGCGCACGATGGGCCTGACGACCGAACGCATCGCGGGTCCCAACCGCTTCGCCACCGCCCAGATGGCGGCCAACCGCGTCGGGTCGACGACCGGCACGGTGTACGTGGCCGAAGGCGAACACGCCGACGCGCTGCGTGGGTTCCCCGACCCGATCGCCGCAGCCGCGCAGGCCGGCCGACGCGGCGACGCGATCCTGCTGGTCAACAAGGATCGGCTGCCGTCGGAGACCGTCGCGGCCCTCACCACGCTGTCGCCCAGCGAGGTCGTGATCGTCGGCGGTACCGCCGCCGTCAGCAGCGCGACCGAGCAGGCCATCGTCGACGCCGGGTTCACCACCCGACGGCTGGCCGGGGACTCGCGCTTCGGGACCTCCCTGGAGGTCGTGGAGGAGTCGCTGTCGACCGGCGCGTCGACCCAGCGGCTGTGGCTGGCCTCCGGCAGCGACTGGCACGATGCGCTGGCCGCGGCGCCGATCGCGGCCATCCGCGGGGAGATCCTGGCGCTCGTCGACGGGCAGGACGGCCCGGACACCAGCGTCGAGGTCTACGACGCGGTCGCCGCCGGCCTGTCCCAGGCTCGCGTCGTCGGCGACGTCGACTCGGTCTCCCGTGAGGCGCTGGACGTCCTGCACGAGGAGTTCATCGCCGTGGTCGACCCCGACGCCATCGCCATGCAGCAGGAACGGCGGACCGACACCGCCGGCATGTTCGGCGGCCCCGACTGGGCCGTCGCCGCCGGCGTCCTGGCGCTGCTGGGTGCATCGCTCCAGCGTCGCCGCCGCACCGTCCGGGCGGACTGACCTGCACGCCAGTCCCTCCGGATCATCACGGCCTCCGAGTACGCTCGGAGGCCGTGATTCGTCCTGCCGGCTCGGTGCTCGGGGTCCTGCTGGCCATCGTCGCCGTGCTCGGCGCGATGGCCGTCCCTGCCGTGGCCGAGAAGCAGGAGGTCGTCTCGGTCACGCGCATCGTCGGTGACAACCGGTTCGACACCGCGGTGAACACGATGCAGTACGCGTTCGCGACGGCCGATGACGTCGTCCTCGTTCCAGGAAGCCATCCGGCGACGATGATCCTCGGAACCCACCTCGCCGCAGCCAGCGGTCGACCGGTCCTCCTGACCGACAGCGAGCGCCTGCCCGAGGAGGTACAGGCCGAGCTCACCCGACTCGAGGCCTCGACGGTGACCGTCGTGGGATCACCCGAGCAAGTCGGCCACGGGGTCGTGGCCGCCGTGGAGGACCTCGGGTTGGCCGTCGAACGGCTCGACGCCGGCACGGTCCACGCGACGTCCGCCGTCATCGCCGAGTCCACCGTTGCAGACGATGTCGAGACGGTCGTGCTGGTCGGGGCGATGCCGCGCACCCCCGACATGGACTGGCAAGCGGCGCTGCTTGGTGCGGGGCTGGCAGCGGCGCTCGACGCCCCGCTGCTGCTCTCCCCTCCCGACGCGCTGGATGACCGGGTCCGGCGTGTGCTGCGCAGGATCGCCCCCGCTCGGGTGCTGGTCGTCGGCAACGTCGCGGCAATCGACGGGGAGGTCACTCGGCAGGTGCAGCAGCTGGGCATCCCGCTGGAACGTGTCTCCGCCGAGTCCACGGTCGAGCTTGCGGTCGCGGTGGCCGAACGCTACCCCCGGGGGCGCGGGCAGCAGGTCCTCGTGGCGGGTGCCGGCCTGTACGCCGACGCGATTCCCACAGCCGCGGCTGCCGAGGCAGTGGAGGGGACCCTGGTCCTGGTCGACCGGATCGATCCGAACGCCAACGCGCCGGCGCGGTCCTACCTCGCCGGTCAGGACGTCGAACAGCTCCTGCTCGTCGGTGGGTTCGGCGGCATCTCGCGCCGGACTGCCCTCGAGCTGTCACGGGCGGTCCACGGCTCGTTGCTCGTGACGAAGGCGGCGCCACCCCCGCTGCGGACGTCAGGCGGGGACGTGGTGTTCCTCGTCCTCGGCCTGGTGCTGCTCGTCGGCCGGACCGGTCGTCGCGCAGTCGGTCGTGCGCGAGGCGACGACCAGGCGCCGGAGCGTCTCGACGCCGAGGAGTCCGAGGGCGACCGCAGTCCCCTGAACGAGGATGGGCGGCCACGGCTGCCACGCCAGGAGGGCGCGGCCCCCAGCGGCAAGTGAGGGCGCCTCCGGGGTCGTCCAGAAGTAGTCGACGGCCGTCAGCCACGAAGAGGCGTGGAGCCACACCCCCGCCACGAGCACCGGCAGCCACGTCCATCGGGCCAGCGACGACCATCGCTGGAGGATCCGATGGAGGCCAATGACCATCAGCAGCAGGAGCCCGGCCAGGCTGATGAAGAAGTAGCGGCCGTGGACCGCCCGGATGGTTCCGATGGTGTCCCACGACATCCACGACTGACCGATGGTCGTGGCGATCGCGAGGACGCCCGGCAGCAGCAGCATGGTCAGCAGGCTGCCCTCGCGACGGTGGATGGCGATCAGCACCAGCACGATCGCCACGATCGACAACGTGGTGGTCGTCGCCTCCCCGAACCCGGTCTCGGCCCATCCGAACCGGCCCCAGAACGTCTGGGTCTGGGTGATCCACGCCCGCCCGAGCCATCCCACGACCGACCCGTGCTCGTCTGCCGCGGGCGGAGCCGCGACCGAGGGTTGCACGCCACCGAAGCGAAGCAGGTTCTCCCCGTACCACCACAGCGACAGGGCGGCGATGGCCGCGCTGCGCACGAGGCCGACGAACGCCTCGCGTGGCGCAACGCCCGACACCCTCGTGGACCCGACGTGGGCGGCCACGACGGCAACAGGCATGAACAGCGCGAAGCCCTTGGTCAGCATCGCCGCGAGGAGGGTCACGCCGACCCACGTCGATGTGGACCGGCTGACGTCGCCTCGGTACACGCGGGCGAGCAGCAGCAGGAGGAACGCCGTCAGGGCGAACAGCAGCCCGTCGTTGCTCGTCACCGAGCCCAGGTGGGCCAGCTGCGGGACCAGCAGCGGGGACAGCGCGGCGGCGGTCTCCAGCGACGGTCGACCGTCCAGGACCTGTGCGAGCCCTGCCATCACCAACGGCAGCGGCGCGACCACCACCACCGACAGCAGCCGCATGATCCCGACGAGGACGTCGAGGGACATCCGTTCCCACCCGGGGATGACCCCGACCGCCCATGCAGCGGTGCGGTAGTACAGGGGGGGGTGCTGGTACATCTGGTTCAGACGGCTGCTCGGCAGGCGGTCGGCTGCGGACAGCTCCGCCACGCTCGGACGCTCGTCCCTCGGGTAGGCCTCCGCTGCGGTGCGTCCTCCGAGCCGCCGGTCGTCCAGGAACAGGTCGGGGTTCTGCGGATCGCGCGTCCGGTACCCGAAGCGATCCTGTGCCTCGAGGATGGCGTTGCTCATCCGGTCACCCGAGGGGGTGACCCAGACCAGCGGCGAACGCCCCACCGAGTCGACGATCGTGTCGATGTGCTGCGGTTCGTCCGGGGCGGAGAAGATCGGCGGCAGGACCGACCACAGGCACAGCAACAGCGTCCAGGCGGCGGTGATCAGCCAGATCACGGGCCTGGTGTCCGCCAGCAGCCCCCGCAGGCTGAACCCGGTCGAATCGGTCATGGCGACAAACGGTAACCCCTCGTGAACGGCGAACGCCCCACCGGGGTGGGGCGTTCGCTCGTGTTCGGTGGCGGTGGGGCTAGCCCAGCGCCTTCACGATCTCGGGGCGCAGGCCCTCGTGCTTGGCCATGAACTCGTCGCGCTCGGCCTTGACGCGGGCGACCAGCTCGGCGTACTCCTCGCTGCGACCCTGGGCCTCGTACAGCTTGCGGGGCTGCAGGATCTCGATGTCGTCGATGCCGGGGACCGACTTGGCGATCTCGTAGCCGAAGTCCGGGTCGACCTCCCACTCGATGGTGCCCTCGGCGATGCCCTTCACGATGGCGGAGGAGTGGGGGATCTTGATCTTCTTCGAACCCTCGACGTCGTCGCCGCCGCCGACGCGACCGGTCGACATCAGGTAGACGCCGAAGTCGTAGTCCATGGACTCGATCATGTCGACCAGGCGGTTGCCCTGCATGTAGTCGAACCGCATGAAGAACGGGTTGGTGCCCGGCACGCGGAGGAACTTGCCGGCCTCGGCAGCGCCACCGGCGGACGTGCCCTTGGTCTCGCCCAGCATGAAGTAGGCCGCGGCCTGCTCCGGCGAGGTCATGCGGGCGACACCCGGGATGATCGACTCGTTGCGGTTGAGGATCAGCAGGAAGTTGGCCTTGCCCAGCTTGCGCGGGTCGAAGTGCGGGATGTCCTTGAGCGGGAAGGTGCCGCGGCCGTTGGCGGTGTAGGAGTCGTCGAAGAAGTCGACCTTGCCGTCGGTGACCGCGACGTTCTCCAGCCAGGAGTCCTTCTTGGTCAGCGCGCCGTGGATGGTCGGCTCGTACGCCGGGTCCAGGCCGATGGTCTTGGCGAAGCAGCCGTCCTCGGTGGAGTACACGTCGCCACCCTCGACCAGGGCGACGATGTCGTCCTGGACGGGCAAGGAGTTGTTCTGCTGCTGGAAGGTGGTGGTCGTCTTGCCGGTGCCCGACAGGCCGACGATCAGGGCGACCTTGTCACCGTCGTCGGTGGGGATGACCTTGGCGCCGGAGTGCATCGCGAGGGCGCCCTGCTCGTACACCCAGTCCATCCACATCCGCAGGCCGCCCATCTTCGACTCACCGAAGTAGTCGATGGCGAACACGCGGGTGACCTCGTTGGGCAGGTCGATGGTGACCAGCTTGTCGCCCGGGAACCCCTCAGCGGGGCAGTTGGGCGTGTAGATGATCGTCAGGGCGTCGTCTTCGTTCCAGTCCGCGTCCTTGTCGAAGTACAGCTGCTGCTGCATCGCGGGGATGTTGGCGTTGGACGCCTCGATGTAGACGCGGGCAGCACGGCGCATCGGGGAGTTCTCCGGCCCGATGTAGCCCTCGACCAGGACCATGTCCTGCTCGGCGATGTAGGCGTCCTGACGGGCCGCCTCCTTGGCGTAGTCCGCCGTCGACATCGTCTGGACCTGGGTGGAGTCCGGGTCGTCGGTGACGAGGAACGTGGACCCGGCGGACCGCGACGTGACACGAACGGTCACGTTGTAGTTGCCGAACTCCGTCAGCTCGGCGTTGGGCATCTTCGCCACGAGCTCGCGAAGCTCCTCCTGGCTCGGATTTCGCAGAACGGACTTGGCCGGGGGCAGCTGGATGCTCAAGGGGTTCTCCTGACGGGCGACGGTGGCCGACGGGTTCGAGCTCGTGAACCCGCTCACGAGCTCTGGTGAAACGCAACGTTACGCCGCGGTTGTGGCAGGGAATCTACCCCTTCGGACTAGCCCCTTGACAATCGACGATTTGTGGTTTAGTCCAACGTTTCCACGTACAGGAAGACCCCGTCCTCGGGGGCCCACTCGTAGACATCCGAGGGCCATGCGACGATCGGGTCGGGAGATCCGTCGCAGGTGGCGGTGATGCGACCGTCGCGGATCTCCGCCCCGACGATGCCGTAGGTGTGGGATCCGTCCCAGCAACCCCCGGCTGCCCGGAGGGGCACGACCTCGCCGTCGACGAGGGACCACAGGGTGATGCTCTCGCCCTGTCCGCCGCTGGTCTGCCGGACCACGATCTCTGCGCTGTCGGGTGTGCTGTTGACGTCGGCCACCCGAACCGACTCGATCGCCTCCGCGGACCCACCCTCACCGGAGTCGGCGAGCACGTAGGTCGTGCCGTTCCAGCGGGCCACGTCGATCCGTGACCGCCCGCCCAGCAACCCCGCCACGACGACCTCGTTGCGGCCATCTGCGTCGAGGTCGGCCAGGACCACGTCGCTGGAGTCGACCTCCCCCGCGGTGAGGGACTCCACGAAGGCCGCGGCGTCGCCGTCGGTCGGCTCGCCGTCGGTGTCCACGGGGCCGGTGGTGTCACCGTCGTCGCCTGACGGCTCGGCGGTGGCCGGGGGTGGGGTGGCGCCGGCGGTCGTCGACTCCTCGCCGGGCTCGGGCGCGGTCGGGGCCGTCTCCGTCGCTTGGGCCTCGGTGGCGTCGGTGGCGGACGTGACCGGGGTGGCGGTCAACTGCCCGTCGATGGCGATCTCGTCGCCGTCGTTGCCGGCCGTGACCAGCCCGACCACCACGAGGACGAGCAGGACGACGACCACACCGGTGATCACCCCGACCACCCGTGGGTCGGTTCCCGGTCGTTCGGTGGCCATCAGCGCTGCCCTTCGTCGTCGTCGGGACCCTCACCGGTCGGGGCATCGGTGGCGAGCGTGGAGGGTTCGACCGGGCCGGCCACCTCCTGCATCAACGCGGGGTCGACCTGGCCTCGGTCGATGAGCATGGCCAGCACCGCGCGCACGCTGCGTTCGGCTGCCGGGTGCAGGATCTCCGGCACGTCGGTGTAGACGGCGCGGACGATCGCCTGCGGGCTGTCGGCGCCGTCGTCGATGGCCGCGCGGATCTGGGCCTCGCGGTCGACGCGGTGGGCCAGGTACTCCGCGATCTTCTCGGCGGGGCGGTCCACCATCGGTCCGTGCCCGGGGTAGATGCGGGCGCCCGGCGCACCGGCGAGCCGGCGCAGCGAGGCCATGTAGGCGGTCATGTCGCCGTCGGGCCAGTTCACGATGGTCGATCCGCGGCCGAGCACGTGGTCGCCGGTCAGCACCACGTCGGTCTGGTGGATCCGCAGGCACAGGTGGTCCGAGGCATGCCCGGGCGTGTGCAGCGCGGACAGGTCGATGCCGGCCACCGACAGCGTCTCGCCGTCGACCATGGTGCGCGCACCGGGGATCAGGCCCGGGTCGAAGGCTCGCAGCGGCGCGCCCCAGCGATCGGCCCACCCGGCCGCTTCGGCGTGGTCGTGGTGGTGGTGGGTGATGATCACGGCGGCGACGTCGGCCCCGTCGATGGCGGACTCGACCCGCTCCAGGTGCGCGGCGTCGTCCGGTCCCGGATCGACCACCAGCAGGCTGCCCGACGACCGGTCGCCCAGCAGGTAGGTGTTGGTGCCCTCCAGCGTCATGGGCGAGGCGTTGGGGGCCAGCACCACCCGGGTCAGGTCGTCGAGGGTGCGGACGGAGGACGTGGGCGTCTCCTCGCTCACGCGTAGAGCTCGTGGGGGTAGTCGTCGTCATCGGGCAGGAAGATGGCGGAGTAGCTGCCGTTGCCATCGACCTGGATGTGCGGCTGGATCGGCGCGACCTCGCCCTGACCGGCGGCTGCGTCCAGCAGCGCCTCGACGGTGCCGTGCTCGGCCATCCAGACCAGCGTCTTCCACGTCGGGAAGATGACCGGCAGCTCGTCCCCCGCGGCGATGTCGGACGGGGTCACCCAGCGGCACTCGGTCGTCTCGACCCGGTCGTGGGCCGGTTCGGCGCCAGCGGGAACGGGGGCGAGGAAGAAGCAGGTGTCGTAGCGCTTGGGCTCCTGGATGGGGGTCACCCAGCGCAGCCAGTACGTCATGGCGGACAGGTCGAGCACCAGCGAGTGCCGCTGCAGGAAGCCGTGCCAGTCGGCGTCGACCGTGCGGTCGTTCAGGGCGTCGCGCATCCCGGCCAGCTCGTCGGCCGGCACGTCAGCGGGGCGACCGTCGGCGTGCATGGCCAGCAGCACGCCAGCCTCCTCGAAGGTCTCCCGGACCGCTGCGGCGTGCATCGCCAGGGTCTCCGTCGGGCTGAGCCCGAACCGGTCGGCCAGGGCGTCGGGATCGATGCCCGTCCAGGTCCCCTCCGGCAGCGTCCCGTCACCCTCGTCGACGACGCCGCCGGGGAAGACCCAGGCGCTGGCGGCGAACCCCGAGCGTGCGTGCCGACGGAGCATGAGCACCTGCATGCCGTGCCGCGGATGCTGTCGGAGCAGCAGGACGGTGGCGGCAGGCCTGGTCGGTGGCGCCTCGGCCGGGGTCGTCACGGGAGCGGGTCGAGAGGTCATCGACGCGATCCTATGACGTGACCTTTCCCTGACGTGGTCTCCCGAGCGACCCGGAAGCCGATGTTGCCCGTGGCGTCGTCCGGACGCGAGTGGTCCCGCGCGGCGATCCGGTACCGGTTGCAGTAGGAGTCGTGGCACAGGTACGAACCGCCCTTGCGGACACGCTGTGTCGGGTCGTCGACGCCGTCCGCCGACCACGGGTCGTCGGTCCACTCCCAGACGTTGCCGATGACGTCGTGCAGGCCGAACCCGTTGGGCGGGTACAGCCCGACCGGCGTCGTGCCGCGACGGTCGACGACCTGCGTCGAGTGGTGGGGGAACCGTCCCTGCCAGATGTTGCAGACCCCACGGCCGCCCGGCGGAGTCCGCTCGCCCCACGGCCACACGGTCCCGTCGCGACCCCCCCGCGCGGCGTACTCCCACTCCGCCTCGGACAGCAGGCGCACACCAGCCCAGCGACAGTACGCGACCGCATCGTTCCACGAGACGTGGACCACGGGATGGTCGGCGCGATCCACGTGGGCAGGGTCGGTCCCGGGCCCCCCGGGGTGGTCCCACGACGCCCCGTCGACGGCGCACCACCACTCCGCACCCGCGACCCGGCCACGGACCGTCGCGTCGATGCCCACGAAGTCGGTGAACACGAAGGACCAGCCGAAGCGTTCGGCGTCCGTCACGTGCCCCGTGGCTGCGACGAACCGAGCGAACTCGGCGTTCGTGACCGGGCCCGTCCCGACGGCGAACGGCGCGACGGACACGAGCCGCTCCGGTCCCTCGCCCTCCCCCGGGTTGACCAGCGGTCCCTCGTAGCCCATCGTGACGGTGCCACCGTCGAGGTCGACCATGGGGACCTCGAGGGCGTCCGCACGAACGGATGCCGAAGCCGTACCGAGCGCCGCTGGGGCCGGTGCGTCGTCGGACCGACCCGGGGCGCAGCAGCTGCCGCCCATCGTGGCAGCCCCGTCAGGAGGCCGGCGGCCAGGGCTCGCGGGCGTACGGCTGTGGGGCGTGGCTGGCCCTGGCGGTCGCGACCATCCGGGCCACGACGTCGGGGTTGAGCAGGGCGAGGTTGGTCGTCTCGCCGCGATCGGCTGCCATGTCGAACAGCTCGACGTCCCACTGCTCGTCCGGGGCGTTGGGGTCGGTGTGGCCGACGGCGTACCGGAGCATCTTCCACTTGCCCTCGCGGACGACCTGCACGTAGGTGTTGCTGGCGTTCTGCTTGCCGTCGACGTTGAGGCCGGCGTACGGCGGACGCTCGAAGTACAGCGGCCGGACCTCGCCGTCGGACTCGCCGGTGATCCAGTCCTTGATGCTGACGCCGTCGACGTCGCCGGGCATCTCGGCGCCGGCGAAGTCGGCCAGGGTCGGCAGGACGTCGGCGAACTGCCACGGCACGGCCCCAACGGTCGTGCCGTCACGGCGCACCAGCCCGGGCCCCCAGACGATCATGGGGACGCGCAGGCCGCCGTCGTACATCGAGTGCTTCTTGGCCCGCAGCCCGCCGGTCATGTCCCAGGCGATGTCGGCCACCGCGGAGTCCACCGACGGGGTGGTGTGGCGCGGGTCGTCGCCACCACCGACCGCAGCCCGTTCCTCGGTGGGCCCGTTGTCGGAGGAGACGAACACGATGGTGTTGTCGTCCAGGCCGAGCTCGACGAGCTTGTCGCGGATCATGCCGGTGTAGGTGTCGATCAGGGTGATCTGGGCGGCGTAGCGCTTCATCTCCTCGGTCCACCCGATCCGGTCGCTGTAGGGCTCGGTGGAAGGGACGTGGTTGGGCCAGTGGGCGTTCTGCAGGCCCACGTAGGCCACGAAGGGGCTGTCGGCGTTGTCCTCGATGAAGTCCAGGCACCGCTCGACGTAGGCGGTCGGGGCGTAGACCTCCTGCGCCTCTCCACCCTCGTTCTCCTCGATGATCACGCGCTGGTTGCCGTCCCAGAGGTAGCTGGGCCAGTAGCCCTCGGTGGCGTGGTGGTGGCGCACGAGGCCGTAGAACTCGTCGAAGCCCTTCTGCAGGGGGTGGCTGTCGTGCCCGACGTTCTGGTCGAGGTCGCCGACGGGGCCACCTCCGCCCTCGGATGGGACCGCCACGCCGGGAGCGACCCCGGCACCGATCGGCACGTAGCAGTCGTCGGGACCGAAGCCCCACTTGCCGAACGCGCCCGTGGCGTAGCCAGCCCGCTTGAGGACCTGGGCGAAGGTGGTGTCCTCCGGCAGCAGGGTCGGCTCGTCGCCGGTGACGGTGAAGTTGTTGTCACGGACCCGGGCGTGGCCGGTGTGCATGCCGGTCAGCAGCGAGCAGCGCGAGGGCGCGCAGATCGGGGCGCCGGCATAGGCCTCGGTGAACGCGATGCCCTCGTGGGCCATCTCGTCGAGGTTCGGGGACACGACGTGTTGCTGTCCGTAGGCACCGAAGGCCCCCCAGCCGGTGTCGTCGGCGAGGACGACGACGATGTTGGGGCGGTCCCCGGCCGGGCGGCGAGTGGCGCCGGCGGGGGACGCGGTCGACATGCCGGGGATCGGGATGCCGCCCACCGCCGCCGCGCCGGCGACACCGGCTGCGGCGGAAAGGACACGTCGGCGGGTCACCCCGGTGCGGTGATCACGTGGGTCGGCGGGCGCGTCGATGCGCGGGTGCATGGGGGCTCCTGGTCTCGGCTCTGCCATGACACTTCGCCGTTGGTTCCCCCGGTTCCTGCACGAATGTTGTGCGAACCGACGAATTGGGTTCCTCAGGCGTCGCGGAAGCGTTCGGCGGGGAAGTCCAGGGCGAGGGAGAGGGTGACCCGCTGCTCGGGATGGTCGGCCCGCACCATCCAGCGACCGTCCTCGTAGGCGGCGCGGACCGACGCCTCGGGGTAGACGGTGATGCGCGAGTCGGTGGTCTCCCGGGGCGTCAGCCACAACGCCGCGCCGACGGTGGACAGCTCGTCGCCACGGACCTGCTGGCCGCGTGGCTGGTCGGCCAGCTCGGTCAGGACCAGCAGCCGGTTGTCGTCGGTGACCACGATCCGACGGACGTGCCGTCCGATGCACGGCACGACGACGCCGTCGCCGCTGGACAGGGCGGCCTCGAGCAGGCCCCGGACCTGCGGGTCGACGGTCGTGCGGTCCCATACCGCCTCGTGGCCCCGCTGGAGTCGCGCCAGCGCGTCGCTGCCCGGTGTGGTCGGCAGCTCGGGGTCGGTCCTGGGGCCGACCCCCGACACGACGAGCACGTCGCCGTCGTCGACATCGGCAGACAACGGCCGCTCGGCCTGGGCGACACCGTCGACGGCGTCCTCGAGGCTGCCCTCGACGACGGCGGCGACCGGCCCCTCCTCCCCCACGTGGTACCGAACCCGCGGCCGGCGCCCCGGCAGCGCCCGGAACACGAGGTCGGCCCTGCCGTCCTCGAGCCACCGTTCGGCGACCAGCACCCACGTCCGCTCCGTCACCCGGCCAGTGTCGCAGGCCCTCATCCCAGTCGACGCAGGCACACCGATTCCTGCACCGATTCCTGCGGGCGCCGAACGGGACGCCGGTCGTGTGCCGAACGCACCGAGGTGCCCACGCACCGCCGCAGGGCGCCGACGCTCCGTGAGCAAGACTCGCAGCCACGAGCTTGCGAGAGGCGAGAATCGGCGGAGCGGATCGTCGGTCACGAGCCCGAGGACCCGACGAGCGAAGCGAGGACCAACCAGCAGCGCGCCCGATCGTGCCGACGGGGGCAGGTGTGCGAGGCTGGCCGGCGCCATGGCACACGCGTCAGCCAACCCCTACGCCGACCTGCCACGGATGGACGACCTGCTGACCGCCGCGGCGGCGCTGATCGAGCGGCACGGCCGCACACCCGTGGTCGAGCGGCTGCGCGCCGAGATGGACCGCAGCCGCGCCGGGATCGCCGAGGGACGACCCGCCGATGACGCCGCCACGATCCTCGGCCGCGCAGCCGACGCCCTGGACACCGCACCCCGCCCCGGGCCGCGACGGGTCGTCAACGCCGCGGGGGTGGTCGTGCACACCAACCTCGGCCGTGCACCCCTGTCCCCCACCGCGGTCGCGGCGATGGTCGACGTCGCGGGGTACTGCGACCTGGAGTACGACCTGGACACGGGCCGGCGTGGCTCCCGGGGCGCGCACGTCGACGGCCTGCTGGCCGAGCTGACCGGGGCCGCCGACGCCATGGTCGTCAACAACTGCGCCGCCGCCCTCGTCCTGGTCCTCGCCGCCCTGGCGTCGGGCCGCGAGGTCGTCGTCAGCCGAGGCCACCTCGTGGAGATCGGCGGGTCGTTCCGCCTGCCCGACGTGATGGCGTCCTCGGGGGCACGGCTGCTCGAGGTCGGCACCACCAACCGGACGCGCGCCGAGGACTACCGTGAGGGCGACGACGTGGCGGCGTTGCTGACGGTGCATCCCTCCAACTTCACCCAGGACGGCTTCGTCACCCAGCCGCGGCTGGCGGAGGTCGCCGATGTCGCACGCGACCGCGGCATCCCGCTGGTGCACGACGCCGGGTCGGGCCTGCTGGCCCCCGTCGACCATCCGGCGATGGCGGACGAACCCTCCATGCGTGCGGCCATCGACGACGGGGCCGACCTCGTCCTGGCCAGCGGTGACAAGCTGCTCGGCGGACCGCAGGCGGGGCTGATCGTCGGCCGGGCCGACCTCGTCCAGCGGTGCCGCCGCCATCCGCTGGCGCGGGCGCTGCGCCTGGACAAGCTGCGGCTCGCCGCGCTGGTCGCGACCCTCGACGCCCACCGGCGGGGAGCGGGCGGCACCGTCGATGCCCTGCTCGCCGTGGACCATGCCGAGCTCGGCGCCCGCGTGGACGCCCTCCGCGACCGGGTGGGCGGGACCGTGGTCGAGGGCACAACGATGGTGGGAGGTGGCTCGGCCCCCGGCGTCGGGGTCACCAGCCCAGTGCTGCGCGTGGCGCTCGACCATCCGCTCCGCATCGCCGAGGCGATGCGCCACGCCGACCCGCCCGTGATCGTGCGGGTTGCCGACGGTGCCGTCGTGGTCGACCTGCGCACCGTGACGCCTGCCGATGATGCCCTCGTGACCGACGCGCTCCGCGCGGCACTGCAGGGCGCCCCGGTGCCGGGCCCCGACGCCGGGCATCGCGAGTGAGGGGCGTCAGCCCCCCGGCCGCGTCAGTGGACCGCGGGCTCGGGCATCAGGTGCAGGCCGGACGGCCCCTTGGTCCGCGCCGTCGCCAGGGCGGCGTCGGCCCGGAAGACCAGCTCGTCGACGGCCATCAGCCCCGACAGGGCGGCCAGGCCGACGGTGACCTCGAGAGAGCGGACGACCTCGCCGACCGTGCAGGGTCGGGCCTGCAGGGCGTCCTGGATCCGTCGTGCCGCGTGCATGGCCGACGTGGCGTCGGTGCCGGGCATGGCGACCAGCAGCTGGTCTCCCCCGAGCCGCCCCAGCAGGTCGCTGGTTCGCAGGCAGGCGACCAGCAGGCCGGTCACGTGAATCATCACGCCGTCACCCACCCCGTCACCATGGGCCCCACGCACCCCGTCCAGGCCGTGCACCTCCAGCAGTCCCACGGTCAGCGGCCGACCGAACCTGATCGCGTCGGCCAGCACCCTGTCGGCAGCCTGCAGCAGCGGTTCACCCACCGGAAGGCCCGTCAGGGGGTCCCGCGAGGAGGCCACCGCGGCCAGCTGCTCGGCCTGACGACGTGTGCGTGCCTGCTCCAGCGTCAGGCGGTGGCGTTCGATGGCCAGCTGGACGGTGAGCGCCAGGGTCCGGGCGTCGAGGGTCCACAGGTCCAGGGTGCTCTGGATGCCGACGTCCTGGGGGTCCAGGGGCACGTCGTCGGCGACGTCCTCGCGAAGCACCACGACCGCGGCGTCGCTGCCGGCTCGACGGATCCGGGCCAGGCACCTCGCGTCGGCGATGGCCGCCGGCAGCACCACGGCGTCGAAGGACGCGGTGTCGAGCCGCCGGCTGGCGACGTCGGTGTCGTCGACGACGACGATCTCCCACGTCGGGCCGCCGGCGTCCCCGGAGAGCTCGTGGAACCGCCGCTGCGCCTCGGCGTCGGCCGCGACGAGCAGCAGACGGGCGGTGGACTCCGTCATCACGATCGCCTCCAGTGGGTGCTCGACCGTGCCCGTTCGGGGCGATGGACCGCGTCGGTCGCGGCTCCCGGCCATGGGTCTCCACCGGGTACGTTGACAGGTCCACCACCCGGACCACATGACCACAACGGGTGGTATTCGCCCTACCTTCTGCAACTAGCCCGTCATTCCACCGGACCAGCCCTGGACACCACCTGATGCGTGCGGTCACGACCCTGCGCGAACGGAACCCGCTGACCAAGGCGGGTCGTACAGCCCTGCGCACGTCGGTGCTCGACCGCAGCCGCAACGACGGGGCCATGCTCGCGATCGCGGCGGCCGTCGGCATCGGTACCGGCCTGCTGGCCGTCCTGCTGGTCACCCTGATCGTCCTGGTCAAGGGCTTCGTCTGGGGCCCCAGCCCCGTCCGCTGGCAGGTCATCGCCGTGCCGGTGCTGGGCGGATTCGTCGTCGGCGGACTGCGTGTCCTCAGCGGGTCCCAGAGCCACGACTCCGGGGTCACCGCGACCATGCGAGCCATCGCGATCCACGCCGGCCACATCCCGGTGCTGCGCACGCTGGTCAAGGGGGTCGGCACCGTGGTGTCGATCGGAACCGGTGCGGCTGGTGGGCGCGAGGGCCCCATGGTGCTGCTCGGCTCGATGGTCGGATCGGCCTGCGGTCGGTGGCTGGCGCTGGACGAGGAACGCAGCCGGTCGCTGATCGCCGCCGGCGCCGCCAGCGGCATCGCTGCATCCTTCAACGCGCCGATCGGCGGGATGCTCTTCGCGATGGAGGTGATCATCGGCGGGTTCAAGGTCCGCTCGTTGCAGGTCGTGGTCATCGCCGCCGTCCTGTCCTCCGTCATCAGCCGGCAGCTGCTCGGCGGCGAGCTGATCTACGCCGTCGAACGCGACTACGTCCTGGAGGACCCACGCGAGCTGATGCTCTACGCCGCGCTCGGTGTCCTCGCCGTCCTGGTTGCCCGGACCTCGATGGCGACCGAGGAGGCGATGAAGCGCCGGTTCACGAGCAGCCCGCTGCCCGACTGGACCCAGCCGGCCATCGGCGGGCTGATGGTCGGCGTCCTTGCACTGGGCCTGCCCGAGGTGCTGGGGACCGGCCACGACAACCCCCCGTTGCCGCTGCTGTCACCCGCGGTGGGGACCGACCCCGTCCGCTCCTTCATCGAGGGCGGGCCGGGGACGGGACTCGCGGCCGCCGGGTTCCTGCTCGTGCTGATGGTCGGCAAGATCCTCGCCGCCAACAGCTCCATCGCCAGCGGCCATCCCGTCGGGGAGCTCGCACCCACGCTGTTCATCGGCGCCAGCCTGGGCGGGGCGCTCGGACACGTCGCCACCGTCGTGCTTCCCGGCACCGGCATCGAGCCGGGCGCCTACGCGCTGGTCGGCATGGCTGCGGCGTTCGGTGCCTCGGGCAAGGCCCCGTTGACGGGGATCCTCATCGTGTTCGAGCTGACCAGCGACTACGGGCTCGTCCTGCCCCTGATGCTGGCCACGGGCCTGTCGACCTTCCTCGCCGATCGCCTGTGGGAGGGGTCGGTCTACACCCGGCAGCTGCGCCGCGACGGTGTGGTCTACGCCGAACCCGACGACATCGACGTCATGCAGACCGTCTCGGTGGGCGAGGTCATGACCGTTGATCCCGAGACGGTGACCGCCGACCTGTCGGTGGTGGACCTGGCCGAACGCTTCGTCGCCACCGGCCACCACGGCTACCCGGTCGTGGATGCCGAGGGGCGGCTGGCGGGGATCGTGACCCGCGCCGACGTCGATGCCCGGCTTGGCGACGCCGATCCGGGGAACCTGACCGTCGGCGACATCGCCACCACGACGGTGTCCACCGTGACCCCCGACGACCCGGTCTTCCGCGCCGTGCGACGCATGGCCGCGCTCAACGTCGGCCGCGTTCCCGTGGTCGCCGCCGACGACAGGGGCAAGCTCGTCGGCCTCATTCGCCGCAGCGACCTCGTGCAGGCCTACCAACGGGCGATCACCCGCAGCATGGGCGTGCAGCAGCGCAAGGACCGCTCGCGGCTGCGCGAGCTCGCCGACACGCGGTTCGCCGAGGTCGTGGTCGCCCCGGCCTCGCTGGCCGACGGTCGCCAGATCCAGCACATCGAGTGGCCCGAGCGCACCCTGGTCACCGGGATCCGGCGGGGCGGCGAGGCGCTGACCCCGTCGGGCACGACCCGCCTGCACGCCGGCGACGAGGTGGTATTCCTCACGGCGTCGGAGTCCATCGAGGACGTCCGGGCCATCCTCGCCGACCCCGCGACGGTGCCCGAGGACAGCGCGTGAGGGTCGTCTGCACCGCCGGGCACGTCGACCACGGCAAGTCGACGCTCGTGACCGCCCTGACCGGCCGCGATCCCGACCGGCTGGCGGAGGAGAAGCGCCGCGGGCTGACCATCGACCTGGGGTTCGCCTGGACGACGCTGCCGGACGTCGGCGAGGTCGCCTTCGTCGACCTGCCCGGCCACGAGCGGTTCGTGCCCACGATGCTGGCGGGCGCCGGCCCGGTCCGCACCGCGCTGTTCGTCGTGGCCGCCGACGAGGGCTGGATGCCGCAGTCCGCGGAGCACCTGGCCATCCTCGAGCTGCTCGGGACCACCGACGCGGTGGTCGCGCTCACCCGCGTCGACCTGGTCGACGAGGAGACGGCCTGGATCGCCGCCGAGCTGCTGGCCGACCAGCTCCGGAGGACCGCGCTGGCGGCCGCCCCGATCGTGCCCGTGTCCAGCACGACCGGTCTCGGCCTGGACGAGCTCCGCGCTGCCCTGGCCGCCATGCTCGAGGGCGCCCCCGCCGTACCCGACGACGGGCGGCCGCGCATGTGGCTCGACCGGGCGTTCAGCATTCGCGGCGCCGGCACCGTGGTCACCGGCACCCTCCAGGGCGGCAGCGTCGCGGTCGGCGACCGGCTGCAGGTGCTGCCCCTGGACCGCGAGGTACGGGTGCGGGGGCTGCAGGCGCTGGAGCAGGACGTCGAGGAGGTCCGGCCCGGCTGGCGGGTGGCGATGAACCTCTCCGGCGTCGACGCCGACGAGGTGGGTCGCGGCGACGCCGTGGTGGGCGGTGGCTGGCGAACCACCGAGGTGGTCGAGGCCGTGCTGACCCCGGTCGAGGGGCAGGTCGTCGGGCGACGGGGCGCATGGACGGCCCACGTCGGCACGGCGGCGGTGGGCGTGCACGTGCACCCGGTTGCCGGTCAGGACCTCGTGGACGTCGGGGCGGTCCGGCTGGAGATGGACCGGGCGCTGCCGCTCGCCGTGGGCGACCGGGTGGTCCTGCGTGAGTCGGGCCGGGGGGTGACCGCCGGCGGCGGGACGATCCTCGATCCCGCACCCGGCCCGCGGGTCAGGGGGGCGACGACCCGTCGCTCCCGTGCCGAGCGGCTGGTGGGTGCAGGGTCGGTGGCCGCCCCTGCGGAGCGGGTTCGCCTGCTGGTCGAGGCCCGTCGGGCCGCGCCGACCGCAGCGGTCCTCGCCGACGCCAACGCCGGGCCGGGCGCCATCGCCGACAGCGACGCGGTCGTGGTCGGTGACCACCTGGTGCACGAGGAGGAGTTCGCCCTGTGGGGCGGCCTGGCGGTCAGCGCCGTGGTGTCGTTCCACCAGCGACGGCCGGCCCTGCCCGCGGTCGACCCGGAGATCCCTCGCCGACGCCTGCGCGAGGCCGGATGCCCGGCCGAGGTCATCCGACCGCTCGTCGCCCTTCTGGTCGAGCGGGACCGGCTGGTCAGCGTGCCCGGCGGGGTGGCCGCACCCGGGCACGAACCCCGGCTGACGGTGGCCCAGCAGGCCGCTCGGGTGGCGCTGCTGGAGCGGCTGGACGCCGAGGGGGTCAGCCCCGCTCCGCTTGCCGAGGTCGCCGAGGACGTGGGGGCCGACGACGACCTGCTGACGGTCCTGCGGTCGACTGGTCAGCTCGTGGACCTGCCGGGGCTCGACGCCGCGGTGACGGCCGGGGCACTGGAGCGGGCGATCGCGACCCTGTCGACCCTTCAGGGCGACCACGGACCGTTCACTGCGTCGCAGGCACGGGAGGCCCTCGGGACCACCCGTCGGTTCGCCCTGCCGCTGCTTGAGCTGCTGGACACCACCGGGGTCACGACCCGCGACGGCGACCTGCGGCAGATCGCCTGAGTTCGGCTATCGCCCGTTTCAGCTGAGTTCGGCTATCGCCCGTTTCAGCTGAGTTCGGCTATCGCCCGTTTCAGCTGAGTTCGGCGATCGCCCGTTTCAGCTGAGTTCGGCTATCGCCTCAACCTCCACCGGGACGTCCAGTGGCAGCACCGCCGTGCCCACCGCCGACCGGGCGTGCCGGCCGACCTCGTCGCCGAGGATGTCGCCGAGCAGCTCGGAGGCGCCGTTGGCGACCAGGTGCTGCTGGGCGAAGTCGGGCGCGCTGGCCACGAAGACGGTGATCTTGACGATCCGCTGGATCCGGTCCAGGTCGCCGTCGGCCGCGGCCCTCAGCTGGGCCAGGACGTTGATCGCGCACTGGCGAGCGGCCGCCTGCCCCTCCTCGAGCGAGACCTCGGCACCGACCTTGCCGGTGCTGACGGGGCTGCCGTCCTTCACCGGGATCTGGCCAGCGGTGAACACGAGGTTGCCGGTCCGCGTCCACGGCACGTAGGCCGCGGCGGGAGGTGGCGCCTCGGGCAGCTCGATCCCGGCAGCCGCCAGGCGGTCGTCGACCGCGCCCACCGGTCAGTCCGCCTTCGGTCGCTTGAAGTACGCGACCTGCTGCTGCGGGCTGAACGCCACGACGGTCACGAGCTCCCAGCCCTCGTCGCCGAAGTTGTTCAGGATCTCCTGCAACGCGTGGTCCAGGAGGGGTGCGGTGAAATACTCCCACTTCGTCATGGCGCGCACGCTACCTGCCGGGCGGCCCGCTGCCCAACCCGATCAGGCGCTGATCTTGACCTTGCCCTGGAGGATCTGCTTGCGCTCGCCCTCGGCGTACCCACCCCAGACCCCGTGCGGTTCCTTCGTGGACAGCGCCCACTCCAGGCACTCCCCACGGACGGGGCACTCGTTGCAGATCGCCTTGGCGCGCTTCTCGCGGGCCTCGCGTTCTGGCTTGTGCTCGAACTGGGCTGGGGGGAAGAAAACACCGGCGTCGACACTGCGGCACAGTCCGTGGGCTTGCCACGAGGTGCTGGGGGCCGAAGTCAGCAACGGCAGGGTGGCCATGTGGGCGGACTCCATGCTGTAGCGGGTGGTTGGTCAACTGGACAGTGTCGGGAGCCTATGCGCGCTGGCCGCACAGCGGAAGGCCCAATCTCGACCTATCACGAGTGACTAGCTCCGAATGACCCGAAGTGACCGGCCCATCCCTCTCCGCAGTCGTAGCTCACGCTGTGCAGCCTGCTCACGACCGACCGTCGGCGCCCACGGCGACTCGCGGGTGATCCGCCTACGGCGCGGACCCGCCGGGACACGGAGCGACGGTCAGCATGCCGCCGTCGGCCATCGCTTCGTTGCCGCGCGTGTCCGCCGCGGTCACGGTCACGGCGGCGGTCCCGGGGGTGTCGAAGGGGCCGACGACACCCACGAACTGCCCGGGACTGGTGGGGTCGGGCCGCAGCTCGACCTGGGACTGCCGGCCTGCGCCCGGGCCGTCGACGGTCAGCACGACCCGGTCGATGCCCGACTCGTCCCGTACGGTCACCGCGACCTCGGAGGAGTCCAGCCCGCAGCCCTGCTGGATCAGCAGCCGGGTGCCGAACTGGACCTCCTGCAGCTCCGGTGGCCGGTCCACGGCCGTGGTGAGGCTGACCTCGCGGACGGTGCCCACCGCCGTCTCGATGCGAAGGACACCCTCGTGGTCGCCCTCGGGCATGTCCGCGACCCTGGTGACGACGACCTGCACCGTCGAGCCGGGTCCGATGGTGCCGCGATCGGGCACGACCTCGGCCCACTCCGGCCGGCTGGTCAGCTGCCACTCCAGCGGTGCGGCACCGCCGTTGCCGAGCTGGGCGGTGCCCCCGCCCTCGGAGACGACGACGGGGTCTGCCGGGACCAGCAGCTCGCCACGGTCGGCGGCGACGGTGGTGTCCGCGGAGGGTTCGGCGTCAGCCGCCTCCGGCACGGTCGGCACCCCGTCGGACGCCGCAGCGACGGCACCCGACGTCCCGTCGGTGATCGAGGGGGTCGGCGTCCGCGCCGAGCCGGCGGAGGCGATCGCCGGCGGGTTGGACCGGTCGGGCAGCGCGGGCACCGACTCGGTGGTCAGGGCGACGGGTTCGTCGACCTCGTCCCCGAACAGGGCGCGGGCCAGGATGCCGGCCACGACGAGGGCGATGGCCGCGCCGAGCGCGACGCTCAGGACCAACGGCACCCGGCGGTGCGGCCGCGTGTCGCCCACGGGGGTGGCGACATCCGCTGCTGGCGCGATCGGGACGGGCCCGCGGTGATCGGTGGCCCGGCCGGTCGCCTCACCGACCGGGGCGGGGGCCGGGGGCAGGGGGATGGCGTGTTCGGGTGGGATCGTGGCGTCGTCGTCCGGTGACGTCCAGGCGATCGCCCGCTCCGGGGGAATGGTGGGATCGTCGTCGCGCGTGACCAGCGGGATCGCCGCCTCGGGCGGGATGGTGTCGTCCAGGTCGTCGGGATCGGCCACGGGGGCGGGCATCGCGAGGGCGTCGACCGCCTCGAGGCGCGTCCGGACGGCGTCGCGCAGCTGTGGCGGGGCGGGAACCAACGGCACGGCCTGCAGCAGCTGCAGCGGGTCGGGGGCCCCGGGCGGCATCGGGACGGCACCGGCGCTGGCCTGCGCGTGCTGCTGCGCGGTCACGATGCGGCGCACCCACGGCGAGTAGGTGCCGTCCCATTCCTCCTGGAGCTGCGCGAGCCCGGGCCACGAGGGGCCCACGCCGAGCAGGGAGAGCAGCGCGCCCACCTCCTCGTGTGCGCGTTCCAGCGCCCGGTCGAGCAGCCGGTCCGACGCCGCTTCCGACAACCCCATCGCGCCGGCCAGGTCGGCGCCGGTCAGGCCGTGGCGGAGGTGGAGGGTCATGAGCGCCTGGTCCCGCTCGCTGCAGGCCGCGAGCGCCTCCCACACCACGGCGCCCAGGTCGCCGGTCGTGTGGTCCTCGCGGATGTGCGGCAGCTCGACGACGCGGTCCTCCGGGCTCAGCCGGCCGCGTGCCGCCAACCAGTCGAAGGCCTCGCCGCGGATCGTGGCGTACAGCCACATCCGCAGCTCCTGCGGGTCCGACGGATGCCCGGGCGCACGGGCGGCGACGACGACGTCGCGGACCAGCTCGGCGGCCGCACCGGGGTCCCGGGTGACGGCCACCACGAAGTCGTACAGCCGGTCGGCATGCCGGTCGTAGACCTGCAGGGCGCCTGCCGTCGGGGATGGTGGCGGGACCGGCGGCGGTGTCGGGTCAGTCGCATCGGGCGGTCCGGGCACCACCGGTCCGCCCTCGTGGGTCGACGCCACGACCTGCCGTCACACCTTCGTGGTCGTGGTGCCGGCGGTGCTGGAGTCGTCGACGATCTCGACGTCGAGCGTGAGGCTGTCGTTCAGCCCGAGCACCCGCACCTTGGTCCCGGTCCGGACCTTGCCGGCACCCTGCGGCGCACGGGCGCGCCACAGCGCACCACCGACGAAGATGTGGCCCTCGGGGCCCAGCGCCGAGCGGACGATGCCGACCTTGCCCTCCACGGCCTTCGCCCCGAGCAGCGCCTGGTTGCCCTGCGCCCTGAGGACCGAGGTCATCATCATGATGAAGAAGACGGCTGCGGAGATGGTGCCGACGACGATCAGCCAGGTCGGCGGTGCCAGCTGCGGGATCGCCCACATCCTGATCGATCCGGCACCCAGCGCGAGGGTGCCGACGGCGCTCGGCCACGACAGCCCGGCGATCGCCAGGTCGTAGGCGAGCAGCAGGAGTCCGACGACGGCGACCACCGCCCACAACGGGTGGATGGGCAGGACGGCGACGGAGTAGACGCCCAGCGCGAGGACACCGATCGCGGAGAACCCGGACACGCCGAAGCCCGGCTGGAACACCTCGAAGAAGAGGGTCAGCGCACCGGCCAGCAGCAGCAGGTAGGCCAGCGTGGGGCTCGACGCGGTGTGGAGGATGCGCTGCACCAGGTCGAGGTTCACGAACCGCACGTTGGCGGTCACGGGGTCGACGTCGAGCACGACGTCACCGGCGGCGGTGGTGACCTCCAGCCCACCGAGCGCCGCCAGGACCTGCTGGATGGTCGGGGCGACGATGTCGGCGATGCCGGTCTCGACCAGCGCTGACTCGTCCAGCGTGCGCACGACCGCGGGGTCGGTGCCCTCGGGCAGTTCGGTCCCGTCGGCGATCGGGGCGCCGGTCTCGCCGTCGGGGACCGCGATCACGGCGGCACCGCTCTCGGCGGCGTCCACGAGGAACCCGGCGTCGCGACCGCGCGCGTCGGCGAGGACCTCGAGGTCCGCGGCGACCTCGCCGACCGTCAGCGCCCCGGGGTCCCCCAGGTCGGCCGGGTGGGCCGCGCCGTAGATGCTGGTCGGGGCGAGCGCCAGGACGTGGGCAGCTGCGGCGACGCGCACGCCCGCACCCGTGGCACGGGCACCCGCAGTACCGACGTAGACCACGACGGGCACGTCGGAGGACTCGATGGTGTCGACCAGCCGGTCGATGTCACCGCCGAGGGCCCCGTCGGTGTCCAGGCGGACGACGACGGCCTGTGCGGCGTCGAGGTTCGCTTGCTCGATCGTGCCGATCACGAAGTCGGTCAGCGGACCGTCGAGCACGCCCACCGCCTCGACGACGTCGACGGTGGAAGAGGGTTGGGCTTGGGCGCTCGCGGGGGCGGCCAGCGCGGCGAGAAGGCCGACAAGCAGCAGCACTCCGCCCGCGATTCGGTGAAGGGCCATCCCGGAGAGTGTAGGCGGTCGACCCACGACGGCCCCAACGGGGGCCGTTCGCGGCGTCGGCGGTCGTGGAGGGGGATGTGCAGCCTCGGGTGATCGGGGTAATAGTGACCCCGTGGACGCCTCACAGCTGTTGTCGCGCCGCCTGCTGCTGGTCACCGGCAAGGGGGGCGTCGGCAAGTCGACCCTCGCTGCGTCGCTGGCCCTCGCTGGCTCGCGCCTGGGACGCCGTACCTGCTTGGTCGAGGTGGAGGGGCGCCAGGCCTTCTCCTCCATCTTCTCCACCGCACCATGGGACTTCGAGGAACGCGAGTTCCGTCCCAACCTGTACGGGCTGTCGATCGACCCCGAGGCGTCGCTGACGGAGTACCTGTCGATGTTCTACGGGGCCCAGCGCATCACCAAGCTGGTCGCGAAGACCCCCGCCGTGGAGTTCGCGACCCAAGCCGCCCCCGGGATCAAGGACGTCCTGCTGATCGGCAAGGTCAAGGAGATCGAGCGCCGGCGTCGCCCCGATGGGCAGTTCGCCTACGACCTGATCATCCTCGACGCACCTCCGACCGGCCGGATCGTGAACTTCCTGGCGGCCCCCGACGCCACCACCGAGCTGGTCAACGTCGGCCCCGTGCGCCAGCAGGCCCAGACCGTGATCGACATGCTGACCGACACGTCCCGCACCGCGGTGTTGCTGACCACGCTGCTGGAGGAGATGCCCGTCACCGAGACGGCCGAGTCGATCCGCGACCTCACCCAGCTGGGCGTCCCCCTCGGCCCGGTCCTGATCAACCGCGCGGTCCAGCCCGCCATGGACGAGGCCGCGCTCAAGCAGCTGCCCACCATGGACGCAGGCACCGTGCAGCGCGTGCTGGGCGACCTGGGCGTCGACGATGTCGAGACCTCGACCGCCGAGGAGCTGCTCGACACCGGGCGTGCCCACATCGGCCGCCTCGACCTGGCCGACCGCATGCGCCAGCGCGTGGCCGACGAGATCGACCTGCCGTCGCTGGAGCTGCCGTTCGTGGCCGACGCCACGCGCCCCGAGGAGATCGTGACCGCCATCGCCGCCACCCTGGAGGATCGGCTGTGACGACCCTGGACCGTGCCCGCGAACGCGACCTCGCCGAGGTCGTCGCCGAACGCCACATCATCGTCTGCACCGGCTCCGGCGGGGTCGGCAAGACCACGACCGCTGCCACCCTTGCCGTCGCCGCCGCCCGGCAGGGGCGTCGCACGATCGTGGTCACCATCGACCCGGCGCGCCGCCTGGCCCAGTCGATGGGCCTCGATGCCCTCGACAACACCCCGCGCGCCGTCGACGCTGTCCCCAACCTCGACGCGATGATGCTGGACATGAAGCGGACCTTCGACGAGGTCATCGACCGGCACGCCGACGATCCCTCACGGGCCGCCCGCATCAAGTCCAACCGCTTCTACCAGCAGATCTCCGGCCAGCTCGCGGGTACGCAGGAGTACATGGCGATGGAGAAGCTGTTCGACCTGCACTCCACCGGCCGCTACGACTGCATCGTGGTCGACACGCCGCCGACCCGAAACGCCCTGGACTTCCTCGATGCCCCCAAGCGGTTGACGGACTTCCTCGACGGCAAGTTCCTGAAGATGTTCCTGTCCCCCGGGCTGACCGCCACCAAGACCATCGGGCGGATGGCGGCCTTCGGGACCGGGCTGTTCATGAAGGCGGCGGGACGGATCACTGGTGCCGGTGTGCTGGACGACCTCGCGGAGTTCTTCCAGTCCTTCGAGGGCATGTACGAGGGGTTCAAGAACCGTGCGCAGCTGGTCCACGAGCTGCTGTCGTCCGGTGACGCGGCGTTCGTGGTCGTCTCCTCCGGCGAACCGACCGCCCTGCGCGAGGCGCGGTACTTCGTCCAGCGCCTGGCCAAGGAGGGAATGCCGCTGGCGGGCCTGGTCCTCAACCGCGTGACCCCGGCCCTGCCCGAGGACCTCGCGGCCCTGGCCGCCCGAGTCGGCGAGGACGACCGGACGCGGTTGCTGGCCGGTGACGACGACCAGCGGGCCGTGGCCGGCATGCTGGGCCTGCTCGACCGGTCCGCGCAGGTGCACGCGCGCCAGCAGCGCAACATCGAGTCAGGCCTGCACGGCCTGGATCCGCGCACGCTGGTCGAGGTGCCGGAGATGCCGTCGGACGTGCACGACCTCGAGGGCCTCGACGCGATCGGTGCGCACCTGGTCCGGGGCTAGGCCGGCCACGGCCTTCCGGGGGACGCCTTCCGGGGGACATCGTCCCGCCGGGCGAGCCGGGGGCGCGACGGGCAGGTGAGCGGCGCTCGGGACCACCGTATCCTCGCGTACGGACGGACACGGTCGACCGGTCGACCCCGGTGCGCCCCTCACCCCGTGTCCCCAGTCGCCCCACTCCCATGGCCACCACCACTCCCGCCGCGGAACCCCGCGACCCCCACATCCTCCTCCGCCTGCTGCTGGCGATCGTCCTGGTCCCGCTGCTGATCATCGGCGCGGGGACCGCGATGGGCGCAGGCATCGCGCCGCTGGTCCAGCCCGTCGCGGACTTCACCCACCGCGTCGACTCCGAGGTGCTGGACTTCCCGCCCCTCGGCGACATCATCGACGGCTACGTCGCCGACGAACGATCGGTCGTGCTGGACGCCAACGGCAACGAGCTGGCGATCCTGCGGTCGGTGAACCGCGTCAACGTGAGCATCGAGGAGATCCCGGCCCACGTGCAGAACGCGGTCCTGGCCACGGAGGACCAGACCTTCCGCGAGCACACCGGCGTCAACTGGCGCGCGATCTCTCGTGCAGCGCTGGGCAACCTGCGGTCCGGCGACATCGAGTCCGGTGCGTCCACCATCACCCAGCAGCTGATCAAGAACCTGACCGGTGAGGCCGAGACGACCATCGAGCGCAAGCTGCGCGAGGCCGTCTACGCCATCGAGCTGGAGCAGAACGCCACCAAGGACGAGATCCTCGAGATCTACATGAACGAGGCCTACCTCGCCAACGGCGTGTACGGCTTCGGCACAGCGGCGGAGTACTACTTCTCCAAGGAGATCGGGCAGCTGGACGTCGGCGAGGCCGCCATGCTCGCCGGGATGCTGCGCGCCCCCAACGCCAACGACCCGCTGGCGAACCCGCGCAACGCCCTGGACCGCCGCAACATCGTCATCAACCAGATGGCCGAGGCCGGCTTCATCACCGAGCTGGAGGCCCTCGGGTTCGTCGTCGACGCACCCGACACCGCCACCGACGAGCAGCTGGTCCGCACACTCGGGCTCAACATCTCCGAGATCGAGGAAGCGTCCGAGCCGTTCTTCGTCAACTACATCCGCACGTTGCTGCGGGACATCCCGGAGCTGGGCGTCGACGCCGAGGCGCGCGAGCGGGCGGTGCTGAACAACGGCCTGACGATCCGCACCACGATCGACCCGCTGATGCAGGACATCGCCCAGAACGCGATCACCGACGTCCTGTCGGACCCCGACGGGCCGCAGGCAGCCCTGACGTCGGTGGACCCGGACACCGGGCGGATCATCGCCATCGGCTTCGGCCCCAAGGAGTTCGGGTCGGGGCCCGGCCAGACCGAGGTGCTGCCCGCCGTGCCGGGCGTCGGGTCCTCCTTCGGCCGCCAGCCGGGATCGTCGTTCAAGGCCTTCGAGATCGTCGCGGCGCTGGAAGCAGGCGTCACGCCGACCTACACCATCAACACCCCCTCGCCGTACGTGCCGAACAAGTACTGCGCCAACTCGGGCTGGCGGCCGGGCAACTACTCCGACGGCGGCGGCGGGTCGATGAACATGGCCCGGGCCACGGCCATCTCCTCCAACGTCTACTTCGCCCATCTCGTCGACGAGTTCACCGGGCCCGAGGGCCTGGCCGACACGGCGACCCGCATGGGCATCGTCAACACCGACCTCTTCGACCCGCCGGGTCCGGCCAACGCGCCGATCTGCGCGGCAGTGCTCGGGGCCAGCGAGGTCTACCCGCTCGACATGGCCAGCGCCTTCGGGACCATGGCCGCCGGCGGCCTGCACTGCGAGCCCTACGCGATCACCGAGATCCTCGACCGCGACGGCAACGTCATCTACGAGGGCGGCACCGACAACTGCACCCAGGCGATCGAGCCCGACATCGCCAACGCGGCCACGTCGCTGCTGCGCGGCCCCATCGAGAACGGCACCGCAAGCCGCCACGGCCAGATCGGCCGTCCCGCGGCCGGCAAGACCGGGACGACGCAGGACTGGAAGGACGCGTGGTTCGTCGGCTTCATCCCCCAGGCCTCGACCGCAGTGTGGGTGGGCAACGAGATCCCCTCGACCATGGTCGACAACCGCTGCGGCCGGGTGACCGGCGGCTGCCTGCCGACGATGATCTGGGGCAACTACATGCGCGAGCTGATCGCCGCCATGGACTGGCCGGTCGAGGACTTCCCGCCGCCGCCCCGGTTCCCCAGCTCCGTCGTCCCCTCGGTCATCGGGATGACCGAGTCCCAGGCCATCGCGGCCCTCGCCGCCGAGGAGTACGTCGGCCAGGCCACCACCGTCACCGACTGGCGTCCGGCGGGGACCGTGGTCGAGCAGAACCCGCCGGGCGGGTCCGAGGCCCCGAAGGGCACGACGATCGTGCTCGGCGTGTCCGACGGCACGGGTGAGCGACCGGAGGTGCCCAACGTCGTGGGCCTGTCCATGGCTGAGGCGATCGCCCTTCTGGAGGGCCTCGGCATCGACGTCGTGGTCAGCGAGGTACCGGTCGACGATCCGGAGCTGATCGGCTTCGTCGTCGGACAGCGTCCCGAGGGCGGGTCGCTGGTGCTCGCGGTCCCCGACAGCAATCCGGGCACCCCCGACATCGGGCAGGTCATCATCGAGGTCGGCCGCGAGCGGACCGAGGACGACCCGCCGCCGGCGTCGGAGACCCCCACACCCGACCCCTCGGCGACCCCGACGGGGGCGCCGTCCGACGGCGAGACCCCCGACCCCGGCGAGACCGACGAACCCGTCGGTCGTCCCGGCGAGGGCCCCGACGAACCGACCGAGCAGCCGACCGGCCAGCCCAACCCCGCCCCGACCGACGACGGCGGCGGCGGTGGCGGTGGCGGCGGTGATGGGGGCGGCGGCGGCAACGGCGGCGAGAACCCGCCCGAACCCGCGCCGGCGGGCCGACCGGGTGGCGACTCGAGCGACGACGGGTGATCGGCACCGTCGGCAAGGGGGTGGCGCTGGCGGGCGCCGCCGCGCTCGCCTGGGGCGCGGGGGTCGAACGGCGCTGGTACGCCACCCGCCACGAGACCCTCCCCCTCCTCCGGGGTGAGGGGCGGATGCGGATCCTGTTCTTCGCCGACCTGCACATCGCCCCCGGCCAGGGCCACCGGCTCGACCACGTCCGCCGGGTGGCCGAGCAGGTCCAGCCCGACCTGCTGGTCAGCGGCGGGGACAACCTCGAGCACCCCGACGCCATCCGCCCGGTGGTCGCCCTGCACGAGCAGCTCCGCGAGGTGACCGGCGCGCCCGGGCTGGCCGTGCTCGGTGCGCACGACCGGTACGGCCCGCGGCGGGGGAACCCGGCCGCCTACCTGTGGCAGCCGTCGGAGGGGCCGCGCGGCGAGGCGCTCGACACCCACGCGCTGGTCAAGGGGATGGAGGACAGCGGCTGGCAGGTCCTCTGCAACGACACCTCGACGGTGAAGACCCCCGCCGGGGTCGTCGAGGTGGCGGGCGTCGACGACCCGCACATCGAGCGCGACGACCTGTCGATCATCCGCCCGGCGGGGTCGGTGGAGGACCCGGTGCTGCGCCTCGGCCTGACCCACGCGCCATATCTGCGGGTGCTGCACGGCTACGACCGCGCGGGCTTCGACCTGGCGCTGGCCGGCCACACCCACGGCGGCCAGCTGTGCATCCCGTGGTGGGGCGCCCTGGTCAGCAACTCCGACCTGCCGCCGTCACAGGCCAAGGGGACGTCGCTGATCGGCACGGACCTCCACCTGCACGTCTCGGCGGGCCTGGGCCACTCCGTGTACTACCCCGTCCGCTTCGCCTGCCGCCCCGAGCTGACCGTCCTCGACCTCGTAGGCCGCTAGCCCCCTCCTCCCCCGGGGTGCATGGCGGTTCGTCGTCCTCCCGCTCGGCGCGATCGGGGCCTGCGTCGCGCATGGGCGACGAAGCCGCAGATCGTGGAGGACGGGGGACTCGCCGATCGTGCCCGACGTCGTGTGGGGACGACGGAGCCCCCGATCGTGCCGATCGAGGGGCGGTCTCGTCGACCCGTCGAGTGACCCGGCCGACGGGACGCCTCCCGTGTTGGCCGAGCGGCGGTGGGGCCGGTATGCTCTTCGTTCCCGCGACGGCCGTTTCCCGATGTGCCGCCGCAACGGGATGTAGCGCAGTTTGGCAGCGCGCCACGTTCGGGACGTGGAGGTCCAGGGTTCAAATCCCTGCATCCCGACTGGGACCACTCGCTTCGCTCGGGTGGTCCTTCGGCCTATCGGCCTCGGACGTCCCAGTCGGGCGAGCCCGACGTGTGACCCGCTCCGCTCGGGGCGTTCGGGCCACGCAGGCCAGGCCAGCACCACTCGCTTCGCTCGGGTGGTCCTTCGGCCTATCGGCCTCGGACGTCCCAGTCGGGCGAGCCCGACGTGTGACCCGCTCCGCTCGGGGCGTTCGGGCCACGCAGGCCAAGGACGGGCCCCGTCGATCTGCGCTGCGTCGATCAGGCCAAGCAGACCAATCCGCCGCCGCTGCCGGTGTTGGGTGGGCACGGGGAGGGTATGGCTGTGCGGCCGCCGTCAGCGGGCGGTGTCCGGACGTCCTGACCGAAACGAGCGCGATGCCGACCGAACCCGGCCCACACCGTGGCAGCCCGCCGTCCGGCCTCGCCGTGGTCATCCCTGCCAGGGACGAGTCGGCCCTGATCGAGTCGTGCCTGCGTTCGGTGGCCCGCAGCCTGACGCACACCGACATCCACGCGGGAGTGGTGGTCGTTGACGACCACTCCACCGACGACACCGCCCGCCGCGCCCTCGACCTGGCCGACGAGATCGGCCTGCACCTCGTCGTGGTCGAGCCCGACGCGCCGACCATCGGCGCCGTCCGCCACCGGGGCGCCCTGGCCGCCATCGCCGCCTTCGACCTGGACGGCGACGCCTGGCTGCTGAGCACCGACGCCGACACCCTGGTCCCCGAGTCGTGGGTCCGTGACTACGTCGCCCACGCCCGCGAGGGGTTCGACGCCGTCACGGGGGTGGTCGACCTTCGGACCGACGTCGACGTCCCGACGTTCCTCGACGACTGGCGCCGCGGCTACGCCGACACCCTGTCCGTCGACGACCACCCGCACGTGCACGCCGCCAACCTCGGCGTTCGGGTGCAGGCCTACCTGTCGTGCGGCGGTTTCCCTCCCGTCGCCAGGGCCGAGGACATCGCCCTGTGGAAGCGGCTCCGCGAGACCGGTGCGCGCGTGGGTGCCGACCCCCGGCTGGTCGTCGCCACGTCGGGTCGGCTCGACGCCCGGATCGCCCGGGGGTTCGGGGCGGCGATCCACCGGCTGCACGCCCTGCCGGCGCTCCCGACGTCATGACCGTGCATCCGCTCGGCTACTTCGAGGGCATGTACGCCGATGACCCCGACCCATGGGGCTTCGACGACCGTCCCTACGAGCGACGCAAGCAGGACCTGACCATCGCCGCGCTGCCCGCCGGGCGGCGGTTCGCCCGCGCGATCGAACCCGGCTGCGCCAACGGCACCCTCACCGCACGGTTGCTCGAGGTGTGCGACGAGGTGATCGCCTTCGACCCGATCGCGAGCTGTGTCCAGCGAGCAGGCGACCGCCTGAAGGGCACGAACGCCACCGTGCGGCAGGGCCTGCTGCCCGAGGAGTGGCCGGGCACGACCGCCGACCTCGTGGTGCTCAGCGAGGTCGCCTACTACCTCGACACCGACGCCCAGCGCGACCTCGACGAGCGGATGGCGCGGTCGATGAGCGACGACGCGATCCTGATCGCCGTCCACTGGACCGGCCCCACGAACTACCCGCGCACGGGTGAGGAGGTCCACGCGCACCTCGACGCCCTGCCGTGGCTGGACCGGCTGACGTCGCTGGTCGACCAGCGGTTCGTCCTCGACGTGTGGCAGGTCCGGCGATGACCGGCTGGGCGCTCCACCGAGACGCCGCACCCACGTGGGATCCGCCCGAGGGGCCGGTGGTCGTGGTCGCACCCCACCCCGACGACGAGACCCTCGGCGCCGGAGGGTTGCTCGCCCTGACGAGGGACCGCGCCACCGTGCTGGCCGTCACCGACGGTGGCAGCGCCTACCCGGGACACGTCGACCACGACGTGCTGGCCGCACGACGACGCGAGGAGCAGCGCAGCGCGCTCGCCACGCTCGGCGTGGACCCCGACCGTCTCCACCGCCTGGGCATCACCGACGGTGCCGTGCCCGCCCACGAGGACGAGGTCACCGAGGCCATCCTCGACCTCACCCCGGAGGGCGCCACCGTCGTCGCGCCGTGGATCCACGACCACCACAGCGACCACATCGCCTGCGGGCGTGCCGCCGTCCGCGCCGTGGCCCTGCGGCCCGACCTGGACCTGCGCGCCTGGCTGTTCTGGGCCTACCACCACACCGCGGTCGAGCGGCTGGCCCCGGACACCCTGGTCGCCCTGGACCTCGACGAGGACGTCCGACGCCGCAAGGAACGGGCCATCGACGCCCATGCCTCGCAGCTGACCGGCCCCCACGGCGTGGCCCCGATCCTGGACCGCGACCTCCTCGGCCCCGCCCTCACCTCCCGCGAGTGCTTCGTGACCCGATCCGACCGGTGACCCCATGACCACGACCGACCCGATGACGCACGAGACGATCACGGACCTCGTCCGGGCCGCCGTCCGCCATCCGCGGTTCGACGACATCCGCACCGGCGATCCCGTCGACCAGCTGGACCACCTCATCGCCCTGGCCCGCCATGGCTCGGTGTCGGTTGCACGGCTGGTGGAGGCCCACCTCGACGCCGTCCTGATCCTGGGGGAGGCGGGGCTGGACCCACGGCCGGGTGCGCTCTACGGCGTGTGGGCATCGCGTGGCGAGGTGGAGCGGCACGGTGGGAGGATCAGCGGCCCGAAGCCGTTCTGCTCGGGCCTCGGGGTGGTGGACCGAGCCCTCGTCAGCGGAACCGACGCGGCTGGCGGCCCACAGCTCCTCCTCGACGTCGCCGTGGACGACCAGCTGCCGGGGGTCGAGCACGTCCACGGCCCCTGGACGACAGAGGCGTTGGCGGACACCGCCACGGGGACCTGCCGGTTCACCGACCATCCCGTGGACGCCGAGGTCGGACCGCCCGGCTGGTACCTCTCCCGCCCCGGCTTCTGGGCCGGGGCGCTGCGGCCGGCAGCCTGCTGGGCCGGTGCCGCGCTGGGACTGGTCGACCGGGCCGTCGCGATGGGCACCGACGCCGGCGCCCACAGGCTGGCCCACGTCGGCGCCCTCCACGCCGCCGGAGAGGCGATGGTCGCGGTCCTGCACCGCGCCGCGTCACTGCCGGACGGGCCGGGGCAGCTCGACGCGCTGGCGGCCCGCCACACCGTCGAACGGCTCGCGACGGAGGTGCTGGATCGGGTCGGCCGAGCGTTCGGCCCCCGCCCCTTCGTCGGCGACGCCGCGTTCGCGCAGCGGGCGGCCGACCTGCACCTCTACCTGCGCCAGAGCCATGCGGAGGGAGACCTGGAGGCCGTGGGTCGGGAGGTGGTCCAGCGGGCCACCACGAAGCCGGCCGCACAGGACCCGGGCACGTGACCGCGGCCGCCCGGTGACCCCGACGGCCGCCGTGTGCGCACGTGTGGCTACAGGTCGTTGAGGTCGCAGTACAGGGCGGCCTGCGAGGGGATGTCGGTCACGGCACCGCGGCCGGCGTTCAGCCGGTTCAGCAGTGACATCGGCGCCGGTCGCCCGTTGCGGGCCGCGCCGATCACCGCCCGGGCGATCGCCAGCGACTCGGCGGTGGCCAGATCGGCCGCCAGGGCCTCCTCAACCGACGACGACCCATCTGGGCGGTCCCCCTGACCGGGTTCCACGACCTCCCACGTGTTCATCATCCCGTGGTCCTCGTGCTCCAGCATGTGGCAGTGCATCATGTACGGGCCGAGGTGGTCGGTGAACGTCGAGCCGACCAGGACGACCTCGCCGGGGTCGATCCGGAACGTCTCCTTCAGCCCCTGCTCGTGCACCGGTGCGGGATCGCCGTTGCGCTGCAGCACCACCCAGTCCACGTCGTGGATGTGGATGAAGTGGGTCTGCTGGGTGGTGTTGGCCAGCAACCACGTCTCGCGGGAGCCGAGCTCGGGCCGGGCATCGACGCGATCGTGGTCGAACGCACGGCCGTTGATCGTCCACGCCGCACGGCCGGCCTCGTCGGCACCCACACCGAAGACCCACACGCGGTCCGGCACCGTGGCCAGGCCGTCGGCCCAGCTCGGCAGCGCCCGCAACGCCTGGCCGTGGTCGATCACCGCGGACGTGTCGGGATCCTCGGGGTCGACCGGGCCGACCCGGAACTCCACGAACTCCGCCGGGGTGGGGCCGTTGTAGAAGGGCACGGCACCCTGGGCGGACGCCGACCCGGGGCCCGATGCGAGGACCAGCCGCTGCCCCTCCATGCCCGTGAAGTCGATGATGACCTCAGCACGTTCGGCCGGGCCGAGCAGGATGTCGTCGCGCTCGACCGCTGCCGGCAGCAGGCCGGCCTCGGCCGCGATCTGCACCATGGGGACGGTCCCGTTCGGGCCGGTGACGGAGAAGTTGTAGACCTGCCAGTTGGCGGCGTTCATCAGTCGCAGCCGGTACCGACGCGCCTGCACGTCGGCGTAGGGCTGCAGCACCCCGTTGACGAGGAACAGCGGCCCGAGGGACGCCTGCTCGTCACCCGACAGCGGGTACCGACCGGTCCCCCCGACGGGTGCGGCGTCCAGCGCGGTGGCGTCCTCGCGACCCGGGGCGGTGAAGCGGTCGAGCAGCTGGTTGTCCGCGTCGACGTCGCGGTTGGTGCACATCAGCACCAGGTCCCGGTCGCCGTCGGGCAGGCCGAGCGCGGCCTCGACGTCGTCGTCGATGATGAACATGCCCTGGAGGCCGAACCAGTTGTTGCGACCGGTCCGGAAGTGGGAGTGGTCGTGGTACCACTGCGTGGCTGCCCGCTCGCCCTCGCCGTCCTCCATCAGCTCGTAGACGTAGGTCCGGGTCGCGCCGGGCAGCACCGGGTCCTGCACGGGGCCGCCGTCGTGCTCGGCCGCCTGGTGGCCGCCGTGGTGGTGGACGGTGATGTCGCCGACCTCGGTCGGCAGGTCGTTGGTGACGGTGACGGTCGTCCGCTCGCCGGAGGGACGCCGGATCGTCGGGGCGGGCCACGTGCCGCCGAAGGTCCACATGGTCGTGGTGCGGCCGGGCAGCAGCTGCACCTGGGCCTCGCGGGCCACCAGCGACACGTCGGCGTCGGTGATGACCGGCGGCTGGCGGAGCGGGGTGGTGAACGGCGCCGGCAGCTCGGCGGCGTCGATCGCCCCGGCGACGCCCGAGGCGGCGACGCTGGACACCCCGAGGACGCCCGTCAGGACACCCGCACGGGCCAGCAGCCCGGTGCCGGCCAGCGCGCCAGCACCGGCGGTCGACGTCCTCAGCAGATCACGGCGGTTGAACCTGGGGATCACGGCAGTACCTCACAGTCGGCTCGGACCGCCGCGATGCACCACGACCGGTCCTTTCCTCCTGAATTCGCCGTTCACGCAACGAACTCCTGCTGGCATCCCCGAGAATCTCCGAAGGGAACGCCGCGACGCCGGTTGCGCCGTCGACCGGCCTACCCGAACAGGGACTCGGCGACCGCCCGGATCCGGGCCATGGGTGCGGGGTCGTGGGCGATCGGTGCCAGCTCCTCCCCCGACTGCGTCTTCCAGCGGGCCGCGATCGCGAGGGGGTCGGCCTGCTCCAGCGCCGCTGTGGCCTGGACCGCTGCGCCGAGCGCGACGAGCTCGTCGGCGGCCGGGACCAGCAGCCGACGTCCGGTCAGCTCGCCGATGACCCGCCGCCAGGCCGTGCCCTGTGCACCGCCCCCGATCAGCACCAGCGGGGCATCGGGGTCCAGTCCGCCGGACTGCTCGGCGATGGCGTCCATCGCGTCCACCAGCGAGGCGGCCGCACCCTGGTAGGCGGCGAGGAGGATCTCCCCCGGTTCGGTGTCGTGGCGCAGGCCGAGCATCGCCCCGCTGGCCTGGGGAAGGTTGGGGGTCCGCTCGCCGTCGAGGTAGGGCAACATCGTCACGGCGGTGCGGTCGGCCACGGCGTTGCGGTCGATCCCGAGCCACGTCGCGACACGGTCGACGGCCAGGGTGCAGTTGAGGGTGCAGGCCAGGGGGAGGAACCGGCCGGTCGCGTCGGCGAACCCGGACACGGTGCCCGAGGGATCACCCGGACGACGGTCGCTGACGGCGTACACGGTGCCGGAGGTGCCCAGGCTGAGCACGGGGACGCCCGGTTCGACGCCCAGCCCCATCGCCGCGGCCATGTTGTCGCCGGTCCCGGCACCCACGACGGCACCGACGGGCAGGCCCAGCGCCGAGGCGGCGGCGGACGTGATGGTGCCGACGACCTCGGTTGGGCCGGCCACGCGGGGCAGCAACGAGGGGTCGAGGTCGACGGCGGGCAGGCCCAGCACGGCCGGGTCGTAGGCCTCGGTCGCCGTGGAGTACCAGCCGCTCCCCGAGGCATCGCCCCGGTCGGTCACGGCCTCGCCCGACATCCGGGTGGTCAACCAGTCGTGGGGCAGCCGCACCGACGCGGCGGCAGCGGCCACGTCCGGTTCGTTTGCCCGCAGCCACGCCCACTTGGTCACCGTGTACGCGGCGACCGGCACCGACCCCGGCCCGGCAGCCCACGCTTCGGGACCGCCGAGGGCGGCGGTCAGCGCCTCGGCCTGCGGGGCGGAGCGGGTGTCGTTCCACAACATCGACGGACGCAGCGGGGCGTCGTCGGCGTCGCTGACGACCAGGCCGTGCTGCTGCCCACCGACGGCGATCGCTGCGACGTCACCGGCCCGGCCGGTCTGCTCCAGCGCCTGCGCCAGGGCGTCCCACCAGACCGTGGGGTGGGTTTCCCGGGCTCCGTCGGTCCCGGTCACGGTGTGCGTGGCGCGGCCCGACGCCACCGTCCTGCCGGTCTCGGTGTCGATGACGAGCGCCTTGGTCGCCTGGGTCGAGCAGTCCACTCCCACAACAAGTGCCATGTCTGCGCATCCTAGCCGAGAGCCCGCATTTGTGTTCATCGTGCAAGAATTCTGGGACCCGAAGGAGGATTTGTCGGTTCGACGTCGAAACCCTCGTCCACGCACGTGTGGAGACCATCCACGCTGGGCGATGACCAACGCGAGGAGCCGACATGACCACCACCCTCCGCCGACCATCCAGGACACGGACGCGTGCCGTTCCCCTGCTGGCCACCACCCTCCTGGTCCTGCTGGGGTTGCTGCTGACCGGCAGCGGGACCGCCTCCGCCCAGTTCGTCGTCCCGCCGTTCATCGGCGCCGACGACATCGAGCTGCAGGTGCTCACCGAGGACACCCAGGACCCGACCGCGATCGACGTCGCAGCCGACGGTCGCGTGGTGTTCGTCGAACGCAAGGGTGCCGTCAAGGTCATCCTGCCCTCGGGTGACGTCGTCACGGCCGGTCGCCTGCCCACGGCCGCCAACGAGTGCACCGACTGTCCCGACGACCTCAACGAGGGTGGCCTGCACGGCCTGCTGCTGTCCCCGGACTTCGCCGAGGACAACCGCATCTACCTGTACTACTCCGTCCCCGGATCCCAGGGCACCGCCCCCACCCCGCCCAAGCATCCCGATGCCGGCGGCACCCAGGCGCTGGAGGGCATCAACCGTCTGTCGTCGTTCGTGCTCGGGGACGACAACGTCCTGGACCTCGACTCCGAGGAGGTCGTCTTCGAGAACGCCGTGGAGTGGCTGGAGTGCTGCCACTACGGCGGCGACCTCGACCTGATGCCCGACGGCACCCTCGTCATCTCCAACGCCGACGACACCAACCCGTTCGAGTCCAGCGGCTACGCGCCCATCGACGAACGACGCAACCCCGGTGACGTCCTCGACCGCGCCACCCACCGCGAGGCGTTCGACGCCCAGCGGACCTCGGCGAACAAGGCCGACCGTCGCGGCAAGGTCCTGCGGATCAACCTCGACGGATCGATCCCCGACGGGTCGGTCCCCGGTGTCGTCGCCAACCCGTTCGTCGGCGACCCCGACGCCGACCCGGCGGTCTGGGCGATGGGCTTCCGGTCGGACTACCGGATCGCCGTGCACCAGCAGACCGGCACGGTCTACGTCGGCAACGTCGGACCCGACGCCAGCAGCGCCAACGCCCAGCGCGGCCCTGCCGGCCACGACGAGCTGGACGTGGTCCCCCCGGGTGGCGGCACCAACCACGGGTGGCCCTACTGCATCGCCGACAACCAGCCCTACATCGACTACGACTTCGCGACCGGCACGAGCGGCGAGCCGTTCGACTGCTCCGGCTACACCCCGCCGGCGCTGTACTACTCCCCCACCCTGTCCCTGGAGTGGCCGCAGCTGCGGGCGGGCGGCAGGACGTCCATGACCGGTGTCGTCTACGACTACGCCGGTGATGGCGCGCTGGCCCTGCCGGACCGGTTGCAGCAGAAGCTGCTGTGGTTCGAGTGGAGCCGCAACATGATCTTCTCCATCCCCGTGGAGGAGGACGGTTCGCTGGACACCTTCGTCACCTCGGTCCAGCACGAGTCCGCCCTGTCCCCACGCCATCCCCACGACGCCGCCATCGGCCCGGACGGCGCGGTGTACCTCGTGGAGTACGGCACCGGCTTCTGGAACAACGGCAACTCCCGGATCAGCCGGATCGCCTGCAGCGGCTGCCAGCCCGAGGCGCTGTCGGCGCCCACGCAGTACGTCGTCGGTTCGACCGCCGACGCCCCGGTTCCGGCCGCCGCCGACCGGACGCCGCTGGCCGCCTCCAGCGCCCTGGTCGTCGTGGCCGGGATCGCCCTCGGCCTTCGTCGCCGGCAGGTCCAGCGATGACGCCCCGACAGTCCGTCGAGACCCGGACGGGCAGTGGCACCCGGACGGGCAGCGGCAGCCGCTGGCTGCTGCTCGCCCTGGCCGTGTGCCTGGCCGTCCTCAGCAGCGCGGCGGGCCCGGTCGCCGCCGACTCCGAAACCCCGCACCTGTGGGTGTTCTCGCGCACCGACGGGTTCCGCCACGGGTCCATCGAGCACTCCCAGCAGGTCATCAGCGACCTGGCCGCGTCGACCGGCGCGTTCACCGTGGAGTTCTCCGAGGACACCGCGGACCTGACCGCTGACCTGCTGGAGCGAACCGACGCGATCCTGTTCGCCAACACCACCGGGGAACACCCCTTCTCCGAGGCGCAGAAGACGATGTTCGTGGACTGGCTGCTCGACGGCGGGGGCTTCATGGGCATCCACGCCGCGGCCGACACCAACTACCAGTGGCCCGAGTACCAGGAGCTCGTGGGCGCGGCCTTCGAGTCCCATCCCCACAACGGCAACCAGATGGGTGGCTTGCTGCTGGACCGGGCGACCGTCCAGGTCGAGGACACGACCCACCCGATCACCGCCGCATGGGAAGGGGCCGAGACCTTCCAGATGCGCGAGGAGTACTACCGGTGGCGGCAGAACCCCCGTGGGACCCAGGACGTGCACGTGCTGCTCAGCCTGGACGAGACCTCGACCTACACCGGCTTCGGGCGGCTGGGTGCGATCAGCCCGGCCTACGACGACGACCAGCCGCTGGAGTGGACCAAGTCGTTCCGCGGTGCCAACCGCGTCTGGTACACCAACCTCGGCCACTACGACGGGACCTTCGACGATGCCCGGTGGCAGACCCATTTCGTGGCCGCGCTGGAATGGGTGACCACCTCCGACGGGTGATCACCCCCGGGGGCGGCCGAGGAGCTTGCCCTCGGTGACCGACACAGACCCCGCCCGCCGCCACACCATCCGGTGGTGGCGTTGGGGCGGGGCCGACCTGGCCCTGCCGGACCTCGAGGGCATGCCCCACCGGCAGGGCCGGCGCGTGCCGCGCTCGGTCCTCGTCGCGGCGTCGCTGGTGGTCCTCGCCACCGCAGGAGTCGCGCCGGCCCCGTGGTCGGTGACCACGCCCGGACGGCTGGTCGACGTCGACGCCGCCGTCGACGTCCGCACCGACGGGGATGCGGCTGGCCTGCACGGACGCATCGTGGTTCCCCTCGTTGATCCACGGCCGACGCTGCTGGCGACCGCCGTGGCCGTCCTCAGGCCCGACCAGCGGGTCGCCCGCGCGCCCGTCGACCGTGTCCGCGGCCTCGATCCGGTCGCATCGGCGTTGCTCGTGGGCCGCGGGGTGGCGCCGGGGCGGGGTGATCCCGACGCGCTCGGCCTCGTCGCCCACATCGCCCCCGACGGCGTCGCCCCGACCCAGCTCGGGGTGCTGCTGGCGATCGTGGACATGGCCAACAGCGCCGACCTGACCGCCGGCCGCACGGTGCTGGCGATCGGGACGGTCGAAGCCGACGGGTCCGTCAGCTGTCCGCCCGGCGTCGAGGCAACGCTGGGAGCAGCCGACGCACCGGACGTCCCCATGGGGATGCCGCTCGACCCGGACCTGCTGATCGTCCCCGCGGAGTGCCCGGTCGGGGACGACGTCCATGGGCGCATGGCCGTCCTGGAGGTGTGGACGCTGGAGGAGGCGGTCGCCGGACTGCCGGGGGCATCGTGAGGCGAGCCCATGGACAGGGTCCGGCCACGCCGGTCCCGGCGCGGGGCCGCAGATCAGATGGTGCCGAAGAAGGGGGTGCACTTTTGTTCACAGTGCGCCTATATTGGGTGCCAGCCCGCCGCGAGAGGTGTTCCTCGGGGCGACCAGCCCGAGCACGAGGAGGTGGGGCATGGCGATCGAGGTGCAGGCCTACCGCACGCTGCTGACCCCGCCCGCACACGCCACGGAACGTGAGGCCGCCGTCACGGGCGCCACCATCCCGCGACGCGCGAACCTGATCTCCACGATGGCCCTCCTGCACCTGCGGGGGGCCCAGTCGCGGTCCGAGCTCGTCGCCGGCCTCAACCTCAGCCGATCCGGCATCGGCAGCCTCATCGGCGAGCTCGTCGATCGTGGCATCGCCGAGGACGCCGGCGTGGACCGCCAGCCCTCGCCCGGCCGACCGTCCCTCGTCGTGCGCCTCAACGCCCACCGTGCCGTCGCCCTCGCCGTCGAGATCGGGCCCGGTGAGGTCGCCGTCGCAAGCGTCGGGCTCGGCGGGGTCCTCTTCGACCTCGTCCGCCAGCCCATGCCCGAACGCGCCGCCGTGCCGGACGTGGTCGAGGCCGTCCGCGTCCTGGTCGACGACCAGCTGGACCGCCTTCCGACCGACGCCAACCCCGTCGGGGTCGGCGTGGCCGTCGCCGGCCTGGTCAACAACGACGGGCTCCTGCTGCACGCGCCGAACCTCGGCTGGGGCCACACCGACCTGCGGTCGGTCCTGCGCACCGCCCTTCCCTCGGGCCTGACCGTGACCGTGGGCAACGAGTCCACGCTCGCCACGATCGGGGAGTACCTGCGCGGCAGCCTCCGCGGCGTCGACAACGGCCTGCTGATCAGCGGCAACGCCGGTGTCGGTGGCGGGGCCGTGGTCAACGGCCGGCTGCTCTGGGGCGCCAACGGACTGGCGGCCGAGGTCGGCCACATGAAGGTGCAGCCCGGCGGGGCCGTCTGCGGCTGCGGTGGGCGGGGCTGCTGGGAGACCGTCATCGGCCTGCCCGCCATCCTGCGCGCCAGCGGCCTGACCGACCTCCCCGATGACACCGACCCCATCGAGGCGCTGGCCGCCGGTGCGGCGGCCGGCGACGCCGAGGTCCTGGCTGCGCTGGACGACGCCGGCCGCTGGGTCGCCACCGGACTCGGCAACCTCCTCAACGTCCTCAACCCGACGCGGATCGTCTTCGGCGGCCGCCTCGGCCGCCTCCTGCCGCACCTGCGGACGACCGTGGAGGAGGAGATGGCACGCCAGGCACTGCTCGGCCCGCTCGCGGAATGCGACATCGTCGAGCCGGACCTCGGCAAGGACGCCACGCTCATCGGCGCCAGCGAGCAGGTGCTGTGGCACGTCCTGACCCACCCCGAGGACCTGCTCCTCGACGACGCCGCGTCCGCCTGACCCGACACGACCAGCCACCCCCCAGACCGACCGCCAGACCGACCGCCAGACCGACCATCATCCGACCGCCAGGAGCCAGCCATGCAAGAGTTCTTCTCCACCGTTCCGTCCCGCATCCCCTTCGAGGGGCTCGACAGCGACAACCCCCTCGCGTTCAAGGTCTACGACGCCGATCGCGTCGTCGCGGGACGGACGATGGCCGAGCACCTGCGGGTCGCCGTCTGCTACTGGCACTCCTTCAACTGGCCCGGCAGCGACGTGTTCGGCGGCGGCACCTTCGACCGCCCGTGGCTGGCCGACCCCACCTCCATGGATGCCGCCCGGACCAAGATGGACGCCGCCTTCGAGTTCATGGGCAAGCTCGGGATGCCGTTCTGGTGCTTCCACGACCGCGACATCGCCCCGGAGGGCGACACCTTCGCCGAGAGCGTCGCCAACCTCGAGTCGATGGTGGAGTACGCCGAGAAGAAGATGGCCGACACCGGCGTGCAGCTGCTGTGGGGCACCGCCAACGCCTTCAGCCACCCGCGCTTCGCCGCCGGCGCGGCGACCAACCCCGACCCCCGCGTCGTCGCGCACGCCGCCGCCCAGGTCAAGCACGCCATGGACGCCACCGTGCGCCTCGGTGGCCAGAACTACGTGCTGTGGGGCGGCCGCGAGGGGTACGAGACGCTGCTGAACACCGACCTGGGGCGTGAGGCCGAGCAGATGGCCCGCTTCCTGCACATGGTCGTGGACTACAAGAAGTCCATCGGGTTCGAGGGGACGCTGCTGATCGAGCCCAAGCCGCAGGAGCCCACCAAGCACCAGTACGACTACGACAGCCAGTCCGTCGCCGGTTTCCTGGCGCGCTACGACCTCGAGGGCGAGTTCAAGGTCAACATCGAGGTCAACCACGCCACCCTCGCCGGCCACAGCTTCCACCACGAGGTGGCATACGCCGTCGCCAACGGCGTCTTCGGCTCCATCGACGCCAACCGTGGTGACGACCAGAACGGCTGGGACACCGACCAGTTCCCCAACTCCGTCGACGAGCTGTCGCTGGCCATGTACGAGATCCTCAAGGGTGGCGGCTTCACCACCGGCGGCTTCAACTTCGACACCAAGCTGCGTCGCCAGTCCGTCGCCCGCGACGACCTGTTCCACGGCCACATCGGCGGCATCGACACCCTCGCCCGCTCGCTGCTGGTCGCCGAGGCCCTGATGGACTCCGGACAGCTGGCCGCTGCGGTCGAGGAGCGCTACGCCGGCTGGGACGGGGAGCTCGGCCGCGAGATCATGTCCGGTGCCACGCTGGCATCGCTCGCGGAGAAGGTCGCGGCCGACAACATCGACGCCGCCCCCACGTCCGGTCGGCAGGAGGCCCTGGAGAACGTCGTGAACCGGGCGATCTGGACCACCTCCTGATACCCCGCGCTGGCGTCGGACGGTAGGGTTTGGCTCCTCCCGCACCAAACCCGGAAGGACCTCCTCCGTGTCCGACGCCAGCATCACCCCAGCGCGCTACGACGCGGTCCTGTTCGACCTCGACGGCGTGCTCACCGACACCGCTGCGCTCCATGCCAAGGCGTGGAAGACGATGTTCGACGAGTTCCTGCGTCGCTACTCCCTGGCTCACGACCTGCCCTACCAGGCGTTCGAGATCGCCACGGACTACCGCAGCTACGTCGACGGTCGGCCCCGGTACGAGGGCGTCAGCGCCTTCCTGGAGTCCCGCCGGATCGTGCTGCCGCAGGGCAACATCGACGACCCGGCCGACGCCGACACCACCTACGGGCTCGGCAACCGCAAGAACGACATGGTCCAGGACCTGATCGACGCGGGGGTGGAGCCCTACGAGTCGTCGGTCCAGCTGGTCGACCGGCTGCTCGCGGACGGGATCAAGTGCGCGGTGGTGTCCTCCAGCCGCAACGCCCGGCGCGTCCTCGACGCCGCCGGCATCGCCGACCGGTTCGAGCTGGTCGTCGACGGCGAGGTGGCGCGGGAGCGCGAGCTGGCCGGCAAGCCGGCCCCCGACACCTTCCTCGAGGCCGCCACGCTGCTCGGGGTCGACCCCGAACGGACAGTGGTCGTCGAGGACGCCGTCGCCGGCGTCGAGGCCGGCAAGGGCGGCGGGTTCGGGCTGGTCATCGGGGTCGATCGGCTGGATCAGGCCGACGAACTGCGTGCCCACGGCGCCGACGTGGTCGTCGCCGATCTCGACGAGCTGCTGGCCTAGACCGGTGCTGCAGCGCGACATCGTCGGCCTGCCGACGTCGATCTACCCGCCCGACCCCTGGGCCCTGGTCGAGCAGGAGTTCACCCCCCGGTACCTGGCCGAGACCGAGTCGATCTTCGCCATCGGCAACGGGTTCATCGGCATGCGGGCGGTCCCGGAGGAGGGACGTCCCTACGTCGAACGTGGCGCCCTCATCAACGGGCTGCACGAGCAGTGGCCGATCCACCACCCCGAGCACGCCTTCGGGTTCGCCGAGGTCGGGCAGACCATCATCGCTGCCCCCGACCCACGGCGGTTCCACCTCTACGTCGACGACGAACCGCTGGACCTGCGGCACGGCGACATCCGCACCTACGTCCGCCGGCTGGACTTCCGCACCGGCCAGCTGACCCGCACCATCGAGTGGCGGCTGCCCACCGGCGTGCGTGTCCGGGTGACCTCCGCCGCGCTGACCTCGCTGGTGCAGCGCCACCTCGTGGCCGCCAGGTACGAGGTCGAGGTGCTGGACGGCAACGCCCACGTCGTCGTGTCCTCCCAGCTCCGCAACGTGCAGGAGGACGCCCGCAGCGACGACGGCGACCCCCGCAAGGCCAAGGGGTTCGACCACGAGGTCCTCGTCGGCGAGGGCGCCCGCGCCGATGGCCGCCGGTCGGTGCTGTCCTACCGCGTCGCCCAGTCGGGGATGACGATGGCCTGCGGGATCGACCACCTGGTCGACGGTGACGCGGTCGTCGACGAGCAGTGCACGGCCGACGCCAGCCTCGGCCGGCTCGTCGTCACCGCGGCCATGTCGTCCGGCCAGCGGTTGGGCATCACCAAGTTCGCGGCCTTCCACACCTCGGCGGTCAACCACGAGGGCATGCCGACGCACCCCCAGCGCCTCGCCGACCGCTGCGACCGCACCCTGGACCGGGCGATCGGGCGCGGCTGGGAGGAGATCGCCGCCGAGCAGGAGGCGTACCTCGAGCGGTTCTGGGACACCGCCGACGTCGACGTCCAGGGCAACCCGACGGTCTGCCAGGCCATCCGCTGGAGCCTGTTCCAGGTCTGCCAGGCCACCGCGAGGGCGGACAGTCGCGGCATCCCCGCGAAGGGGCTGACCGGCAGCGCCTACGAGGGCCACTACTTCTGGGACGCCGAGATCTACGTCCTGCCGTTCCTGATCTACACCAACCCCCTGCTGGCCCGCAACGCCCTGCGGTTCCGCCACGGGATGCTCGACGCCGCTCGACGGCGAGCCCGCCAGGTCAACCAGAAGGGCGCCCTGTTCCCGTGGCGCACGATCACCGGTGAGGAGGCGTCGGCCTTCTTCGAGGCGGGCACGGCCCAGTACCACATCAACGCCGACATCAGCCATGCGGTGATGAAGTACACCCAGGTCACCGGCGACGAGGACTTCCTGGCCGAGTGCGGCGCCGAGATGCTGGTGGAGACGGCACGCCTGTACGCCGACCTGGGCTTCTTCCGGCAGGGCGACGACGGCGAGACCTTCCACATCCACGGGGTCACCGGGCCCGACGAGTACACGACGGTCGTCGACGACAACGCCTACACCAACCTGATGGCCGCGGCGAACCTGCGGGATGCCGCGAGCACCGTGGAGTGGCTGCGCACCGACCGCCCCGAGGACCACGCACGGCTGCTGCGCCGGACCGACCTGCGCGACGAGGAGGTCCTCCACTGGCGGCGGGCGGCCGAGGCGATGTACGTGCCCTACGACGAGGACCTCGGCATCACCCCGCAGGACGCCCACTTCCTGGACCTGCAGCGCTGGGACTTCGAGGGCGTGCCCCGCGAGAAGTACCCGCTGCTGCTGCACTTCCACCCGCTGGTGATCTACCGCTACCAGGTGATCAAGCAGGCCGACGTCGTCCTTGCGATGTTCCTGCACGACGACTGGTTCGACCCCGAGCACCAGGCCCGCAACTTCGACTACTACGATCCGCTGACGACGGGTGACTCGTCGCTGTCGACGGCCATCCAGTCGATCGTTGCGGCCCGGATCGGCAACGATGCCAAGGCCATCGAGTACTTCCGCTACGGCGTGTTCATGGACCTGGCCAACGTGGCCGGCAACACCGGCGACGGCGTGCACATCGCGGCGGCCGGCGGGGTGTGGCTGAGCATCGTGCACGGCTTCGGTGGCCTGACCGACACCGGCGACCAGCCGGACTTCTGGCCCCGGCTGCCCTCCTCGTGGGACGGGCTGGCGTTCAACCTGACCGTCCGCGGCCAGCTGCTGCGCGTCGAGGTGTCGCGTCACGAGACCGTCTACACGCTGCGCGGCGACGAACCGATGGAGATCTGCCACCAGGGCGTCCCCACCGTGCTCCAGCCGGAGATGCCGACGGTCATGGAGCTGCACCCGACGCTGACCGTGCATCCCCAGGAGGACTGACCAACGGGGCTGCTGGGTAGAGACGGGGCCATGAGCGACGACTCCAGCTTCCTCCGTACCAGCATCCCCACGATCGCCGGCATGGCCGGCGCCATGGGCGCCCGATCGGCCATCAGCAAGGCCTACGCGTCACGACGCGGGACCGAGCCGCCGGTCGATCCCGGCGCCAAGGACGCCTCGTGGAGCTCGGCGATCACCTGGACGGCGATCATGGCGGCCGGAGCGGCCGTGGGCAGGCTGGTCGCCCGGTACGTCGCCGGCGAGCAGGTCGACAAGCACTTCGCCGGCCAGCGCGAGCTCGAGAAGGCCTGACCGCCGCAGCAGGTACCGTCCCGGCGATGGACATCGCCACCTTCCAGCAGCAGATGGTCGACCTCTACGGTGACCGCGACGCCGAGCGGGGGCTCGCCCGCACCTTCGCGTGGTTCACCGAGGAGGTCGGCGAGCTGTCCCGGGCCCTCTTCCGCGGCGACCACGACGAGCGGATGCACGAGTTCGCCGACGTCCTTGCGTGGCTGGCCTCGTTGGCGGCGCAGTCCGGCGTGGACCTGGCCGAGGCCGCGCAGCGCTACGCCGAGGGCTGCCCGCGGTGCGCCGCCTCCCCCTGCGCCTGCCAGCGGGGCTGACACGACCTCCGCGGCGGCGGATACGTCGGGGCCAGAAGTGGGAAGACCGTTCCCATGAGCCCAGATCCCGTCATCCCCGATCCCGTCATCCCCGATCCCGGCGAGCCGACCCCGGTGCCCGACCCGGGTGAGCCCACGCCGATCCCCGACCCCGGCGAACCGACCCCGGTGCCCGACCCGGGCCGGCCCGAACCGTTGCCCGAGCCGGGCGACCCCGATCCGGGACCGGACCCGCAGCCCGACCCGGGGCAGCCGCTGCGCTGAACGGCTGCCCCGGTCGGCCGGCGACGGGCGGCTCGCGTCAGTCCAGCAACGGCCTGACCTCGGACTCGAAGAAGTCCAGGGCCTTCTCCACGTCGTCGCCGATGGGGATCAACGACAGGTTGGTGTACCCGGCGTCGACGAACTGGCGGATGGTCTCGGCGTACGGCTCCGGGTCGGGCCCGTGCGGGATGGCCTCGCCGACCTGCTCGGGTGAGAGGTGGGCGGTCGCCGCGTCGAAGTTGACGGGGTTGGGCAGCTCGGCCATGACCTTCCACCCGGGCACGGCGAAGCGCATCCGTTCGTGCGCCAGGCGCAGCCCCTCCTCCTCGGTGGGCGCCCAGGCCAGGGGGATCTCCGACCACGTCGCCGTGGGATCCCCACCCAGGTCGTCCCAGCGCGACACCAGCGACGCGTCGGGGTCGACGGCCATGATGGCGTCCGCCCCGACGGCCTTCGCCACGCCGAGCGACTGCTCGCCGGACACGCCCACGCCCAGCCTGATCGGCGTCTCGGGCAGGTCGTAGATGCGTGCGTCCTCGGCGGTGAAGTGGCGGCCCCGGTAGGTGTGGAAGCCCCCCTCCCACACCCTGCGCATCAGCTCGCCGGCCTCGGTCAGCATGTCGTGACGCACGTCGACAGCAGGGAAGTGGTCACCGGTCACGTGTTCGTTGAGCCGTTCGCCGGCGCCGATGGTCAGCGTGAACGGCTTGCTGGACATGCTGGCGACGGTGGCGGCGGCGTGGGCGATGACGAGGGGGTGGTAGCGCCCGATGGGGCAGGTCAGTCCCGTTGCCATCTCCATGTCGGTGGCGGCGGCCACGGCCCCGAGCACCGTCCAGGCGAACGGCGAGTGGTCGTGCTCGGGCAGCCACGGGTGGATGTGGTCGGAGATGCACACGAACTCCAGCCCGCGTTCCTCCGCGACCTGCGCGTGTCGGACGAGGGTCCGTGCGTCGCGCAGCTCGCTCATCAGCTTCAGGCCGAAGCGGGTCACAGGCGCACCCCGTTCGCGACGTCGTGTCCAGGGTGTCCGGGGTGTGTCGATGTCGGGGTCGATGTCGGGGGTGTCCGGGTGTCGGTGATCATGGCGGCGCGTCCTTCCGGATGGCGGGTAACGGTCGAGGGGATCGGCTCGCCGACTGCGGTACCCCCGTGCTCGTCATCCGACTCGTGGCAACTGCCATCGTCCTGCCACTCCGTCGTCAGGAGGTCACTCCGGTGACATGTTCACTGCCCCGGAAGGGGCGTAGCGTCGGCACGGTCGACGACGACACCCCCCACCACCCGAACGGAGACGCGTCATGCCAGAACGCAGCAGCTACGACCACGGGACGCCCAGCTGGATCGACCTGATGACCCCCGACCCCGACGGCGCCAAGGCCTTCTACTGCGACCTGTTCGGCTGGACGGCGCAGGACATGGACGGCCCCGACGGGGAGTACATCTACACCAACCTGTCCAAGGACGGGAAGCTCGTGTGCGGCATGGGCCCGCTGACCGAGGACATGGGCGACATGCCCCCGGCGTGGACGTCCTACATCAACGTCGACGACGCCGAGCAGGTCGCCAAGGCGGTCGAGGCTGCCGGCGGACAGGTCCTGATGCCCGTCATGCAGGTCATGGACGAGGGCACGATGGCCCTGTTCACCGACCCCGCCGGCGCGGCGTTCGGGGTCTGGCAGCCCGCCAACCACAAGGGCGCGGCCATCGTGAACGAGCCCGACACCTACTCGTGGAACGAGCTGATGTCGCGGGACATCGACGCCTCCAAGGCGTTCTACAGCCAGGTGTTCGGCTGGGAGTACGACGCAATGGACATGGAGACCATGACCTACCACGTGGTCAAGGGCGGTCCCGAGGGCGAGGGCCTCGCCGGCCTGATGGCGATGCCCGAGGAGATCCCCGAGCAGGTGCCGTCGTACTGGGGCGTGTACTTCACCGTCGCCGACGCGGACGCCACGGTCGACCGGGTCAAGGCGCTCGGCGGGTCGGTGATGTTCGGCCCCGACGACACCCCGGTCGGGCGCCTGGCCGCGGTCGTCGACCCGCAGGGCGGCAACTTCTCCATCATGCAGCCGGCCCCGCAGGACGCGCAGGGCTGAGCGACCGGCGCTCCGGCAGAGCGGCCAGCCGGCCCGGCCTGGCCCGGCCCGGCCCGAACCGGCCCGACCCGGCCGGAACCGAAATGTGCAGCTCGGCCGGAGGACCGGCCGAGCTGCACTCGTGGGCTCACACGTTGTGCAGCTTGGCCGGGCGGCCGGCCGAGCTGCACAACGGCGGGGTGATCAGGTGAGGCGTTCCAGCGCCTGGCGCAGCGTCGACGGCAGCGGGGTGGTCCCGCCGACGAACCAGATGCGGTCGGCGTCGCTGACCAGCAGGTCACGGGCTGCCGGGGCGTTGTCCAACGAGTCGGGCTGCAGCAGCACCAGCACGCCGCCGGTGCGGGCCGCGACGGCACCGGCCGACAGGGCGTCGGGGAACGCCTCGCCGGTCACCACGTAGGCGGTGGCAGCAGACGCGCCGGCCTCGACCGCCCGTGCGGTCAGGGCTGCCGCGGTCGCGTACCGGGTGGCCCCGTCCGCCCGCGCCACCGTCGCGCCGCCGTCGCTGACCTGCTGCGCAACCGCCGCGGAGACCGCGGTCGTCCCACCGGCGATGATCACGTCGGCGCCGTCGAGCGCATCGGCCACGTCCTCGGGCAGGCTGCCCGCGTCGGTCAGCAGGATGGCGCGGTCGTCGGCTGCCGCGAACGGTCCGGCTGCCAGCGCGTCGGCGAACGATCCGGCGTTGGCCAGGACGAACCGATCGGTCACCTCCAGCTCCTCGGCGATCGCGAGGGCCGTTTCGTAGCGGGTGTCCCCGGCGACGCGGCTGGCCGACACCCCGATCAGCTCCAGCCGCGAGACCACGGCGTCACCGATGGCGGCGGTGCCGCCCAGCACGATGGCGCTCGTGGCGCCGAGCCGCACGATCTCGCGTTCGGTCGCGGCGGACAGCTGGCCCGAGTCGGTCAGCAGCAGGGGGGCGTCGTTGGCTGCGGCCAGCGGGGTCCCGGCCACGGCGTCGGCGAAGGCCCCTGCAGCAGCGAGGACGATCGTGTCGGCCCCGCCGGGGAACGCGTGGCGGCTGGCGGCCGCGGAGGTGGTCAGCCGGTCCGCACCGGCGATCCGGCCGGTGATCGTCCCCGACTCAACGACCTGGTGGAACGTCGGACGGTTGACCCAGCGCATCGACGGGGCCGCCACGACGCCTGCCGCACCCTGGACGATGTTGTCGCAGTCGGCCGGATAGACCCACTCCGCCGGTGTGGTCGACCCGAAGTGGTAGGCGTCGGGGAAACCACAGGGCGGTTCCTCCTCACCCTCGTAGGTGGTGGACAGCACGTCGATGGCGTCGGCGAGGGATCGCCACAGCACCTCGGCGCAGTCGGCCCGCGTACCGGTGCCACAGTAGGTACGGCTGCGCTCCTGGCGCATCGGCATGTCGAGCACCTGCCAGAAGTCCTTCTGCAGGAAGCGCATGCGACCGGAGTTGTAGGCCGAACCGATGCCGCCTCGGGGGTGGTCCTCCACGCCCTCGGGCCAGGTCTCCAGCGGCACCTCGTCGCCGAGGACCGCCTCGATCATCGGACGCACCCAGGCGTCGCCGATGCTGATGGCCACGGCGTGGTCGTAGACGCCGTCACGGTCGAGGTCGCGGCGGTGGCCACCGACGTCGACCCAGTCCTGCAGGATCCCCCGCATCGAGGACGCGAGCGCGGCATCGCCTCCCAGGACTGCCGGCGGCTCGGTGCCCATGATCTCCAGCGCCAGGGCGTAGATCTCCTGCGGGTTGAAGTCCACGGTGCCGGCGTCCTCGGCGATGTTGACCATGTCGCCGCGGGTCAGGGGCGTACCGGCGGCCATCGCGGCCTCCATCCGCACGGCGAGGTGCTCACGACGGTCGGTGGAGTGGTGCTTCCACGTGTCGTCCTGGGAGCGGAAGTCCTGGGCCTGCTTGTTGTTCCAGTTGGCGTAGAACCCCTCCTCGGGGTTGACGCTCTGCGGCTGACCCGATGGCTGGAGGAACTCGCCGGTCCACTGGTGACCGCGGCCGCCCCACGTCAGCAGGTCCGGGTCGATGTCGCCCGGACGGATGGGGCACAGGCAGGTGTGCCGGTAGGCGATGTCCTCGCCGTCGATGTAGAACCAGTTGAAGGTGAAGTCGATCCCGTCGAAGGCGCGGTTGAACGACTCGACGCCGTCGGTCATGAAGTCGGGGTCGTTGATGCGCATGAAGCCGATCGCCGACCCGAGCTCGTCCTTGAACGTGGACCGCTGCTCGGCGATGGCGACCGGTGTGCCGTCGGTGGTCAGCGCGCGGCCGACGATGGCCGCATCGTTCAGCTCGGGGATGCGTCCGAGCTCGAGGGTGAACACGATGCTGTCGACGACCGGCGGATCGGGGATGCCCCCGGCGGTGGGCTTGGCGACCTGGGTGTGGGTCAGCACGGGGATCTCCGCGCAGGTGCCGTCCCAGACGTAGCCGGTGGACTCGATCGTGGCCTCGCCACCGTCGGGGTCGCACAGCTCGATCGCCCACTCGTCGACGAGGTCGCCGGACGCGGACGTGGCCGACCAGGCGTAGTCGCCGCCGCGTCCGAGCTGGACGTAGATGTTGGTCCCGGCGAACGCGGTTCCGCGGGCGTCGAGGCCCGGTGCGTGGATGTCGGTCTCGACCAGCAGCTGCGGCGTGTAGTAGCCCGTCTGGGGGCCGAAGACGGCGATCGGCACACCCGAGTCGGTCACGTCGGCGGTCGCGAGGATCGCGTTGGACATGCCCAGCGGAGTGCGCAGGTCGATGGGGCCGAACGGGCCGTCGACGACGCCGAGGTTGACGTTGTCGGAGGTCGGCCAGCCGGACCGGGACTGGACGGTGCCGGGCACGCCGACGCCGCCGATGCCGCCCTCGAAGGCGGGGACGAACGAGCCGGGCTCCAGCAGCGCGGTGGTGGTCTCGTCCAGCGCCGTGGGGTTGTTGTAGGGGAAGGAGTCCTGGATCGTCAGCGACGCGTCGGGGTCGTTGGCCGCCTTGAGGTCATCGAAGATCACGCGACCCTCGGCCGCTCCGTGCTGGTCGACCAGGTCGGCCATGAACATGGAGTTGGCGGCTTCGTTGCCGCCGCCCTTGCCGAAGATGCCGCCGACGAGGGAGGCGATGGCGAGGATGTCGCGCAGGACGAAGTCCTCGGGGAGGATCTGCAGCGCGGGGTACTCACCGGGCAGCAGCGCCGGGTTGGTCCGGACGGCGGCCACGTAGTGGTTGACGCCCTCGATGTAGGCCGTGCCGTCGGCGCAGATCTGCACGCGTTCGGGGTCGCTGGAGTCGCACAGCGCCGCTTCCTGGGCGATGTAGTCGTCCTCGTCGTAGCCGGCGACCAGCAGCTGCCCGCGGTCCATGGCCTTGTTGGCCTCGCTGGCGCCCAGGAACTCGCTCATCCGGGCGTAGCCGATGTGGCGCAGCAGGTCCATGAGGAACAAGCGGTCCTCGGCGGTGGCGTAGCCGTTGGCGCACTGGGCCTGGGCGCGGTCGCTGGAGTGGATGTGGGGGACGCCGAAGGCGGTGTCGCGGAAGGCGATGACGTCGTCACCGCAGGCCGAGACGTCGATCTCGACGACCTCGCCGGCGGCGCCGAACGACCCGTCCTTGAAGAAGCGTTCGAGGTCCCCGTCGGTCACGCCGAGCAGCGGCTCGCCGTGGTCACCGTCGACCGGCAGGCCGCCCTCGTAGACCAGCGTCTCGTACATCGCGGTCTGGTCGTTGTAGTGCTCGGGCAGCTGGCCGGCCTGAGCGGCCAGGATCTCCAGGGTGTTGAGCACCCCGTCCGCGCCCGGCGGCATGATGTTGAGGAAGCCACCGGCGTCGCCGTTCTCCTGGAACCGCCCGTCGAGGGGCGGGTCGTCCTGGGCGTCGGCGGTGGGCGCCAGCAGGCTGGCGAGCAACGCCAGCGCAAGGACGACGGGAAGCGCGAGCACCACCGATCGGGGCGCGACGAGGTGGACGGGACTGCGGCGGCTCATCAAGGGCCCTCTTTCGGCTCAGAAGGTGGAGGTGTCTTCTACTTCACTCCGAGCACGAACGCCACCCCGCGCGGCTTACGCCGGGATGCGTTCCAGGACGGCGGCGAGCCCCTGGCCACCGCCGATGCACATGGTCTCCAGGCCGTAGCGCACCTCTCGACGCTGCATCTCGCGGACGAGCGTGGCCAGGATCCGTGCGCCGGTGGCACCGATGGGGTGGCCGAGGGAGATACCCGAGCCGTTGACGTTGGTGCGATCCCAGTCGGCGTCGGTGAACCCCCACTCGCTGGTCACGGCGAGCACCTGCGCGGCGAACGCCTCGTTCAGCTCGACGAGGTCCATGTCGGCCAGGGTCAGGCCTGCCCGGTCCAGCGCCCTGTCGGTGGCGGGGACGGGACCGAGCCCCATGTGGGAGGGGCGAACGCCGGCGACGGCCCAGCTGACGAGGCGGGCCAGCGGGCGCAGGCCCAGGCGCTCGGCCGTCTCGCGGGTGGTCACCAGGCAGACGGCGGCCCCGTCGTTCTGACCGGAGGCGTTGCCGGCGGTGACGGTGGCGTCGGGGTCCTGACGGCCCCTGATCGCCCGCAGCCCTGCGAGCTTCTCGACGGTGGAGCCTGGGCGGGGATGCTCGTCGGTGTCGACGACCAGGTCGTCGGACTTCCGCTGCGGCACGGCGACCGGGACGATCTCGTCGTCGAACCGACCGGCCTTCTGCGCGGCGACGGCACGGTCGTGGGAGCGGACCGCCAGCTCGTCCTGCGCCTCGCGGCTGATGGAGAAGTCGCGACGCAGGTTCTCGGCGGTCTCGATCATCCCGCCCTCGACGGGGTGGTACTGCCCACCGGCGGTCACCCGCCCGCGGGCCAGCCGGTCCTCGAACCCGGCCGGACGGCCCTTGAGTCCCCACCGGGCCCCGAGGACGTAGTGCTCGGCCTGGCTCATCGACTCGGCCCCGCCGGCGACGACGAGGTCGGCGACGCCGGTCTGGACCCGCATGGCGGCGTCGAGGACGGCCTGCAGGCCCGAGCCGCAGCGGCGGTCCAGCTGCAGGCCGGGCACCTCCACGGGGAAGCCGGCGTCGAGCGCCGCGACCCGCCCGATCGCGGGTGCCTCGCCGTTGGGGTAGCCCTGGCCGAGGATGACCTCGTCGACCTCGGCCGGGTCGATGCCGGTCCGCTCGACCAGCGCCCGGATCACGGTGCTGGCCAGGTCGGTGACGGGCACGTCGCGGAACATCCCGCCGTACCCCCCGACCGCCGTCCGGAGTGGTTCACAGATCACCGCGTCACGAAGCTCGCCCATGGGCCGCAGCGTAGCGCCCCTCCCATGGTCACGGCGTCGACGAGGGGCCCCGCCGTGGTCGGCGGGGCCCCGGTGGTTCGGCTGTGCGCTACCGGCAGGCGAACGGCACGTCGAACGCCTCGGTGCCGTCGGTCTTGCTGGCCGGGTTGGCCTGGTCGGCGGAGAAGCCGAGTCCCCGACGGGCGAACGTCGACCAGATCAGGCACTCGTTCTCGCCGCCGGTCAGCGCCGCGTCGGCGGCGATGATGGCGTTGCGGGCGTCGACGAAGCCGGGCTGGCAGACGGCCATCTTCATCCCGTCGACCGTCAGCTGGATGGCGAGGTTGTTCCCGCCGGTCTCCCAGCCGTCGTAGACGTTCGGGTTGAAGCCGTGCTCGTCGACCAGGTTCCAGTAGAGGTCCCACAGCATGGTCGCCCAGACGTAGCCGACCCCATGGGGCTCGGCGGCGGTCTTCACCCGATCGTAGGTCGTGGGGTTGACGGTCATGTCGGTGGAGTACGGGGTGATCCGGATGCCGGCGCCCGAACGGTTCTCCTGGTGCAGCACGTAGGTCCCGACGCCGCGCGGGGTCGCCCCGTCGTCGCCGTCGCGCATGGTCAGCACGTAGGACCAGTAGTCGCTCCAGCCCTCGCCCTGCCGCTCGTCGTGGGAGCCCAGGCAGCTCACGTTGCTCGGGCCGCCGACCAGCCGGTTGGACACGCCGTGCCCGTACTCGTGGGCGATGATGCCGGCGTCCAGGTCACCGTCGCGGGTCTCGTCGGTGTCGGGCCAGATGTACATCTGCATCCGGCCTGCACCACCGTCCGCCGGGGTGGCGAAGTTGGCGTTGTTCACGCCGCTGCCGTCCTGGGCCTGGGCCTCCACGGCGTCGCCGCCGACGCCCTGGCCGCTGTAGTTGGTGGCCTGGAAGTTGCCGGCGACCTCGGTGAAGCCGTACACGCCGGTGACGTCGTGCATGACGTTGTTCCAGTAGAAGAGGTTGTCCACGGCTGCGTCGCGGTAGGCCAGCGGGGTCAGGTCGTAGCGCTCCAGCGGGTGGTCGAAGTCCAGGCCGCTGCCCCCGTCGGGCTGGCTGAGCGGGTCGGGGATGTTGTCGGGCACGGTGTCGGCGTAGGCGTTGACGTTGTTGCCGCGGGTGATGGTGTACTCCGCGCCGGGCTGGCCGTCGGTGTCGTGCCAGCCGTGGGGCGACATGCGGGCGTCAGCGGGGTTCTCCACGACCTGGCGGGGACCGTCGTTGGGGTTCTCCATCGGCATGGGGAACACGTTGTAGGACGAGCCGTCGTCGGCCTGCTGCCGGGGCAGGATCGGGTCGATGAGGGCCGCCGCGGCGCCCGTGTCGTCCTGTCGCACGGTCCGGGCGGTGATGCCGTCCACGGTGTCCTCGGCGACACGGTCGTAGCTGGCCAGGACCTCGCCGGTCTCGGCGTCGATCGACAGGTTCCACCAGCTGGTGGCCGTCTCGACGTCGAGGTTCCACGCCAGGCGTGCCGCGTCGCTGGCGACCGCCTGGTAGACGAGCTCCGCACCGCTGGCCTGCGCCGGGTCGGCGTCGACGGCGAGCGCACCGGCGACCAGCGCCTCGTCGGCGGTGAGGGACTGCTCGCCGGTGGCGTTGTCGGCCACGTCGAGCACGAAGTGGTGACCGCTCAGCAGGACCTCGCCGTCCAGCACGTTGACGGTGGCCTCGGCGCCGAGGACGGGCAGGCCGTCGACGACCTGCCGCAGGTACACGTGCGTGACACCGTTGTGCTCGTCGGTGTAGGCGTCGGTGACGATGCTGTCGGCGACGTCGGCAGCCGACAGCTCGTCGGTGTCGCCCAGGTGGGTGCGGGCCAGCTCGACCTGTGCGCTCAGGTCAGCGGCGGCGGTGTCCTGTGCTCCGGCGGGCGAGAGCATCGCGGCCATGGCCAGCACCAGGCCGGCCGCCAGGAGGATGCGGATCTTCGACAAGGGGTCCCCAGTTCGTTCGGGTTGACGGGTGTGCGCCTCCTTTTGACGCGCCCGTCAGGAACTCCTGCACGAACCGGGGAACTACTTTCGGCAACCCTCTGGGCGACCGAGCCCCACATGTGTCGGCCGCTCGCGACGCCCTACATGTGGCGGCCGCCCGCGACCTCGATCGTGATGCCGGTGCAGTAGCTCGACAGGTCGCTGGCCAGGAACAGCGCCACCTTGGCGATCTCGTCGGGCTGCCCGGCGCGTCCCAGCGGGATGGCCTTCTCGGCGGCCTCGTAGGCCTCCTTGGGCATGGCGGCGGTCATCTCGGTCGCGATCAAACCGGGCTGGATGGCGTTGACGCGGATGTTGGCACGTGCGGCCTCACGGGCCACCGACTTGGTCATACCGACGATGCCGGCCTTCGCGGCGGCGTAGTTGGACTGGCCGAAGTTGCCGACCTTGCCCGAGATCGACGACATGTTGATCATCGACCCGCCCTCCCCCTGGTCCTTCATGCGGGCGAGCCCCTCCTTCAGCCCAAGCCAGGTGCCCTTCAGGTGGACGTCGATGACCTGCTCGAACTGGTCGAGGGTCATGTTCTTGAGGCTGGCGTCGCGGGTGATCCCGGCGTTGTTGACCAGCACGTCGACCCGGCCGAAGGCTTCGATGGTGTGCTCGAACATGCCGGTGACGTCGTCGGGGTCGGTCACGTTGGCGCGGACCCCGCTCGCCTCGCCCGACAGCGTTCCGGCCGCCTCGACCGCCGCGTCCTCGCGCATGTCGGCGATGACCACCTGTGCGCCCTCGTCGCTGAAGCGTTGGGCGATGGCCAGGCCGATGCCCTGTGCGCCGCCGGTGATCAGCGCAACTCGACCCTCGAGCAATCCCATGTCAGTCCGTCCTTGTTCGTCGGTGCAGCGTTAGGCTCACGGTAGATGCCTCTACAAGGAACATACGAGCCGAGTCCGGTCGAGTGGGTACGCAACCAGGTTGCGGAGTACGAGTCGTCGAAAGGGCGACGGGGCACGACGATGCGCGGGATGCCGGTCATCCTGCTGACCACCGTCGGGCGCACGTCGGGCAACCTCCGGAAGGCCCCGCTGATGCGGGTCTTCCACGACGGCGACTACGTCGCGGTGGCCTCCGTCGGCGGAGCCCCGGAACACCCAGCCTGGTACCACAACCTCGTGGCGAACCCGGCGTGCATGGTGCAGGACGGGCCGATCATCAGCGACCGCGTGGCCCGCGAGCTGGAGGGCGAGGAGCGCGAGGAGTGGTGGGCCCGTTGCGTCGAGGCCTTCCCCGACTACGCCGACTACGCGACGCGGACCGACCGGGTGATCCCGGTGCTGCTGCTGGAGCGCGACGACTGATGGCCAAGCCGTTCGCCTCCGAAGCCGACACCGCCGCCAAGGCGGAGGTGCTGGAGGTCATCGGCGACGGGGTCTACGCGCTGACCGCGGGCGGTGACCCCACCGTCGGGGCGATCGAGGGCGACGACTTCCTCGTCTGCATCGAGGCGCGGGCCACCCCGCACATGGCCGACAAGTGGTTGGCGAAGCTGCGCGAGCACACCGACAAACCCGTCCGTTACCTCGTGCTGACCCACTACCACGCGGTCCGCACGCTGGGCGCGGCAGCCTTCGACGCCGACGTGATCGTCGCGCACGACCTGACCCGGGCGCTGATCGCCGAGCGCGGACAGCAGGACTGGGCGTCGGAGGCCGGCCGGATGCCGCGGTTGTTCGAGGGCGCCGAGACCATCCCCGGGCTGACCTGGCCGGACGTCACCTTCAGCGACACGATGACCATCCCGCTGGGCGAGGCACGCGGGTCGCTCGAGCTGCGGTACTGCGGGCGTGGCCACACCGAGGGCGACCTGGTGGCGTGGTTGCCGTCGCAGCGCATCCTCTTCGCCGGCGACCTGGTGGAGTCGAAGGCGGCCCTGTACACGGGAGACGCCTTCCATGCCGACTGGTCGACGACGACGCTGGACGCGGTGGCCGACCTGGGTGCCTCGACGTTGGTGGGCGGTCGCGGCGAGGTCGCCCACGGCGAGGACGCCGTGGCGGGAGCCATCGAGCAGACCCGCGGCTTCCTGATGGTCATGCGTCGCGAGGTCGGTGCGGTCCACCGTGCCGGCGGCACCCTCCTCCAGGCCTTCGAGGCGGCCCACGCCGCCTTGTTCGAGGCGTACGGCCACTGGCCGATCTTCGAGCACTGCATGCCCTTCGACGTCGCCCGCCTGTGGGACGAGCTGAACGGGGTGGAGCGGCCCCGCATCTGGACGGCCGAGCGCGACCGCGAGGTGTGGGCGGAGCTCCAGGGGTGAGCTGATGGCCGGGCCCGTGGTGATCGCCGGCGGAGGTCCCGTCGGCATGACCACGGCGTTGCTGCTGGCCCGTCACGGTGTGGGCTCGGTGGTGCTGGAGGCCGAGCAGGAACCCACCCGCGTCGGGTCGAAGGCCATCTGCTTCCAGCGCGACGTGCTGGACGTCCTGCATCGTGTCGGCGTCGCCCGTGACGCGGTCGCGGAGGGCGTGACGTGGCGGACCGGCCGGACCTTCTACCGGGAGCACGAGCTCAAGGTCGTCGAGCTGCCGAGCACGCCGCTCGATGCGCTGCCGCCCTTCGTCAACCTCAGCCAGTCCGCGCTGGAGGGATACCTGCTGGACCGCATCGCCGCCGAACCGCTGGTCGACCTGCGGATGGGGTGTCGGGTCGTCGGACTGGCATCGGGGGTGCGGCCGCCCGGGGACGGGGTGGTCGTGACCGTCGACGTCGGGGGGCGGCCGGTCGAGGTCGAGGGTGGGTGGCTGATCGGCGCGGACGGGTCGCGCTCGACGGTCCGGCGGCTCGTGGGGGCGTCCTTCGACGGCGAGACGTGGGAGGAGCAGTTCCTCATCGCCGACATCGAGGCCGACCTGCCGTTCCCGGCCGAACGGCGCTTCCACTTCGACCCGGAGTGGAACCCGGGCCGGCAGGTCCTGGTCCACCAGCAGCCCCGCTCGATCTGGCGGATCGACTGGCAGGTGCCCGCGGACTTCTCCCTGGAGGAGGCACGGTCCTCCGGCGAGCTCGACCGGCGGATCCGACAGATCGTCGGCGAGGCGTCGTACCGGATCGACTGGGTCAGCGTGTACCGGTTCCATCAGCGGATCGCCGACCCGTGGCGGCGCGGGCGGGTGTTCCTGGCGGGCGACGCCGCCCACCTGATGTCGCCGTTCGGGGCGCGGGGCCTGAACTCGGGGATCCAGGACGCCGAGAACCTGGCGTGGAAGCTGGCGTTCGTCGAGCGGGGGTGGGCCGGGCCGGACCTGCTGGACAGCTACGCCGCCGAGCGGGTGCCAGCGGCGAGGGAGAACCTGCGGGTCACGGGCGACACGATGCGGTTCATCGCCCCGCGGACGGAGGAGGAGCGGCGGCATCGGGTGGCGACCCTCGACCGGGCCGTCACCGACCCGACGGCTCGCGCGCTGATCGACTCCGGGGTGCTGGCCGAACCGTTCTGGTACCTCGACTCACCGCTGACCACGGCGGCAGAGGTGGGCGACTTCCCCGTCGAGGCCGGGGTCGTGCGGCCGCCGGTCCCGGGTGTGCTGTGCCCCGACGGGCCAGTGGAGGGCGGTCGACTGCGCGAGCGGTTCGGCGACGGCATCGTGCTGCTGGCCTTCGGTGAGGCGGCGGTTCGGGCGTGCGCTCGGTGCGAGGAGGAGATGGACGCCGTGGGCCTCCCGATCACGGTCCTGGGGCTGGAGGCCGGATCGGCGGTGGGGCGGGCGCTGGAGGTGGACGGCGGCTGCGTCGTCGTGATCAGGCCGGACGGCCACATCGCCGCGCGCCTCCCCCTCCCCTGCCAGGGCGTGATCGACGCCGTCCGCCGCTGCCTCGGCCACCCCTGAGGTGTGTCGCCGAACCGGCCACCCGTCGTGGTTGGCCGACACAGGCGTTCCCGCGCGGTCCAGCACCCCTCGGGTGTGTCGCCGAACCGGCCACCCGTCGTGGTTGGCCGACACAGGCGTGCCCGGACTGCGGCCCGGGCGTGGCGGACGGCCCGGGTTGGGCGCGGTCAGGCGGGGACGGCGGTGCGGGCCTCGGTGGCCTGGCGGACCTGGCGGCCGAAGCCGGGGAAGTCCGCGACCAGGCCGGCGAAGTAGGGGCGGGTGCTGGTCGCGAGGACCATGTCGGTCTCGGCGACGACGGTGGCGTTGCGACGACCGGGGCCGACGAGGGCCATCTCGCCGATGACGGCGCCGTCGCTGATGTGGGCGATGACCTGACCGTCCCGCTCGACGCGGGCCCGGCCCTCGACGACGAGGTAGAACTCGTGGCCGAACTCGCCCTGGGTCAGCAGCGTGCGGCCGGCCTCGACGGTGACGAGGTCGAGCACCTTGCTGGCGTCGGCGACGCGGCGGACGGGCTGGTCAGCGAACGCCGGCAGACGACGGATCACATCGGTCTTGGGGTCACGGCGACGGAACATGGGATCTCCTGACGGAGGATGGGGGAACAGGAGCAAGCGTATTGCTTGCTTCAGCTATCACATCGTATGGATGTGAACGATCGGTCAGGTGCCGGTTACGGGCGGGCGCACGCGGGTCTCTCCGAATCCCCTGCTAACGCACCCGGGGGCGGGGCGTCTACCCCGTGGAAGCCCCTCCCCGACCCCGAAGGGACCCTGCACACCGTGAACCGACATCTCCTGCCCTCCCTCCTCGCCTGCCTGCTCCTCCTCTCCCTCGCCGCCCCAGCCGCTGCCGAGGACACCGGCGCCCCGGACGACCGTGGCGAGGACCAGCCCGCCAGCCTCATCATCGGCGTCGAGGGCAACCTGCCCGCCGCGGTCGGCGCCCTGGAGGCCATCAACGGCCTCGAGGTCGTGCACGTCTCGCCGCAGGGCGCGTTCGTGGCCGTCGAGGTCGACGGGCTGCGGGCCCTGCAGCTGGCCAGCACGGCCGTCCCCGGCGTCGCCTACGTCGAGCGGGACGAGACCCGGTACAGCCAGGCGATCCCCAACGACGCCCGGTACGGCGAGCAGTACGGGCCCGAGATGATGGGCGCGGAGGAGGCGTGGGGTGCCGTCGGGTACGGCGACACCTCCATCAGCGTGGCGGTGCTCGACACCGGCACCCGGCACGGCCACCAGGACCTGACGCCCACCAGCCGCTTCTCCGCCACGCAGGTCTACACCGGCAACAGCAGCGACAACTGCGGTCACGGCACCCACGTGGCCGGCACCGTCGGCGCGACCACCAACAACGGCGTCGGCGTGGCCGGCATGTCCCAGGCGCAGATGTTGACCTACAAGGTCCTCGACGCCACCGGCGGCATCTTCAACATCCAGTGCTCCGGCTCGACGTCCTCCATCGCCCAGGCCGTCTACGACGCCACCGACGACGGCGCCGACATCATCTCCATGTCCCTCGGCGGCGGCGGGTACTCCCAGTCCTTCGAGAACGCCATCGACTACGCGTGGAACAACGGCGTGCTCGTCGTCGCCGCATCCGGCAACGACGGCGCCAGCAACGGGGTCTCCTACCCGGCGGCCTACGACAACGCGATCGCCGTCGGCGCGCTGGACTCCGACAAGGGCAAGGCCAGCTACTCCAACGCCGGTGACGAGCTCGACGTGGTGGCCCCCGGCTCCAGCGTGCTGTCGACCTACAACTCCTCCAGCTCCTCCTACAGCTCGCTGAGCGGCACCTCGATGGCCACCCCCCACGTCTCGGGCGCCCTTGCCCTGGCCTGGAGCTGCGCGCCGTCCGGCACCACCAACGCCGACGTCCGGGACGCCATGGAAGCCACCGCCGAGGACCTCGGCACCCCCGGCTGGGACCGCAGCTACGGCCACGGCCTGGTCCGGGTCGACCTGATGGTCGACGTGCTCTGCGACGGCGACACCGGCGGCGGCCCGACCAACACCGCCCCGACCGCGGCGTTCACCACGACCACCGACGAGCTGACCGTGGACGTGGACGGCACTGCCTCCAGCGACGCCGACGGTGATGCCCTGACCCACTCCTGGGACTTCGGGGACGGCACGACCGCCACCGGTGCGACCGCCAGCCACACCTACGCGGCTGACGGCACCTACACCGTCACCCTGACCGTCGACGACGGGACCGACACCGACACGACCTCGGCCACCGTCACCGTCGAGGCCGCTGACCCGGGCGGCGACCCCGACCCCTCGACCCCCAACCTGACGTCCGGCCAGACCGTTCAGGTCACGCTGTCGGGCAGCGGCGACGAGGCGTTCTACAAGATCGCCGTGCCGGCTGGCGCCAACAGCGTCACCGTGACGATCGACGGGCCGTCCTGTGGACTGTTCGGCTGTGCCTTCGACGCCGACCTGTACACCCGCGACGGCGCCCGCCCGACCGACTCCGCCTACGACTGCCGTCCGTACCAGGGTGGTTCCGACGAGACCTGTACCGACACCTCCCCGACCGCGGGGTACCTGTACGTGCGGGTCGACGCCTACTCCGGCTCCGGGACGGTCGACCTGACCGCGACCGTCAGCTGACCCATCCCGCCGGGCGTCCCTGCATCCCCACCCCCTGCAGGGACCGTCCGGCCCGTGACGCCCCGGCCGATGGCCGGGGCGTTTCGTGTGTGCTGGGTTGCGCTACTTCTTCTTGCCGTCGTACATGTCCTCGATGAGGTCGGCGTAGGCGTCGTGGACGACGTTGCGCTTGACCTTCAGCGACGCGGTCAGGAAGCCGTTGTCGACGCTGAGCGGCTCGGGGACGAGGCTCCAGTACTTGATCGTCTCGAAGCTCGCCAGGTCACCGTTGACCTTGGCGACGTGCGCGTCGATGGCCTTGGCGACCTCGGGAGCGTCCTGGCTGGGCGCGATGCCCTGCTGCTTCGCCCACTCCTCCAGCTCCTCGGGGTCGATGGAGATCAGGGCGGTGCAGTAGTTCTTGGTGTCGCCGATGACGACCGCTTCCTGGATGATCGGCAGCAGCTTCAGCGACCCCTCGATCTTGGCCGGCGCGACGTACTTGCCGCCGGAGGTCTTGATGAGCTCCTTCTTGCGGCCGGTGATCTTGAGGAAGCCGTCGGCGTCGATCGATCCCTCGTCACCGGTGTGGAACCAACCCTCGTCGTCGAAGGCGTCGCCGGTGGCGTCGGGACGGTTCAGGTAGCCCTGGGTGATGTTGGGGCCCTTGGCCAGGATCTCCCGGTCGTTGGCGATCCGCAGCTCGACCCCCGGCAGCGCCTTGCCGACCGTCCCGACCTTCATGTCGCCGGGCAGGTTGGAGGTCAGGCCGGGGCAGGTCTCGGTCAGGCCGTACGCCTCGATGAGGTCCAGGCCGAGCGCCAGGAAGAAGGTGTGCACCTCGGCGTCCAGCGGAGCGGACCCCGACAGCAGCGCCTTGCTGCGGTCCATGCCGAGCAGCGCACGCAGCTTGGACAGCACGACCTTGTCCGCGACCGCGTACTGCAGCTTCAGCAGCAGGGGCAGCTCCTTGCCCTGGGTCCGGAACGGCACGGTCTGCCTGCCGACGCCGAGGGCCCAGCCGAAGATCTTCTGACGGGCGGGCGGCGAGCCGGCCACGGTCGTCTCGATCTTGGACTTCATCTTCTCGTAGACACGCGGGGCGGCCGGGAAGAAGCCGGGGCGGGTCTCGCGGGCGTCGTCGGCCAGCGTCGCGACGGCGGAGATGATCAGCGGCAGGTTCATGTACGGCGCCGAGAACTGGATCAGGCGACCGAAGGAGTGGGCCAGCGGCAGGAAGAGGAATAGTCCGCCCGCGCGCATGTCGTCGTCCAGGAGGGCCGACTTCTCCGCCGCGCGGGCCATCGCGAGGTGGTTGTCGTGGGTCTGGATGACGGCCTTGGGCGGGCCGGTGGTCCCGGAGGTGTAGGTGTAGGTGGCGGTCTGGTCGGGAGTGGCCGCCTCGCGACGACGCGTCATCTCCTCCCGCTGCTCGTCCAGCTTCTCCTTGCCGCGGGCCTCGAGGTCGGCGAGGGACTCCCAGTCGTCCGCCGGGTCGATGCCGGTGGGGTCGATGACGACGACGTGCTGCAGGACCAGCTGGTCGGCGGAGTAGTCGGTCTCGAAGAAGGTGAAGCCCTTCCGCATGGTGCGGATCTTCTCCAGCTGGGCGGCGTCGTCGACGATGACCAGCTTGATGCCGGTGTCGACGTGGGCGTAGCCGACCTCCTCCGGGTGCAGCGAGGCGTAGATCGGCACCGTCTGCAGGCCGATGGACAGCGCCGCGAAGTCGCAGGTCACCCACGCCTCGCTGGTCTGTCCGAGGAGGCCGACGACGTCGTTGTCCTCCAGGTCCATGGCGGTCAGCAGGCCGGCGGCGATCCGGTCGGCGCGGTCACGGACCTGCACCCAGGTGCGGTCCTGCCAGCTGCCGTTGACCTTGGTCCGGATGGCGACACCGCTTGGTGAAGCATCGGCCCGGGCATGAAGCAGCTGGGCGAGGGTGGAGATCTGGAGGCTCATGGACTGGCGCCTTTCACGGACGTTCTCGGTGACGATGCGGCGGGGACGGAGGTCCCAGCGCCGGGGCACGGTGCTGGAGTCTATTCAGCGCGCAGCCCGGAACCACAGCCGAGCGCGTCGGGTGACGCCACAGTGACGGAACGGACGGCCACCGCGGCGCCGACGTAGGCTCGGCTGGACCCCACGAGAGGCCCCTCAAGTGCCGCAGCCGTTGCCCGACGTCCCCGACGCCGACCCCGACGCCACCGTCGATCCCGCGTGGTCGGACCTGCGCACCACCGCGGCCCTGCCCAGCTGGTACCAGCCCGCGGCGATGCCGACGCAGGTGGTGGGCTGGCGACGAGCCGCCGCCTGGACCGTCGTGGTCATGCTGGTCAGCTCGGCGAGCGCCGGGCTCTGCCTGACCTACGGGCCGGATGAGCTGTGGCGGTTCCTGGGCATCGGCTGAGCTGACGCGGCCGTCACGGGAGGACGGCGGGACGAGGGTCAGTCGTCGCCGTTGCCGTTGTCGTCGCGGGAGTGGTCCTCGACCTCGTGCAGCGGCTCGTCGGGCAGCGGCTGGACCTTCGGCTGGCTGCGTCGACGGCGACGAGCGGGGACCAGGTCGCGCATCTCGTCGAGCCGGCCGAAGCACAGCAGCCGGTCCTCGGCCTCGAGCACGCGGTTGCCGCGCGGGTTGGGGATGACCTTGGTGCCACGGTTCATCGTCAGCACCGAGATGTCCCGTTCGCGCAGGTCGGTCTCGGTGATGGACTTGCCGACCATGGGGGACCCCTCGCGCACGACCAGCTCGGCCACCCCGTAGCCGGTGGACACCGTCAGCCGCTGGCGGACGTCGAGCTCGGGGAAGTCGACCTGGCTGGCGATGTAGTCCACGATCGCCCCGGCGATGTCGAGGCCCGTCGCCCCCTCGATGCCCTCCAGCCCGGGTGAGGAGTTGACCTCCATCACGAGCGGGCCGTGGTCGGACTCCAGCATGTCCACGCCGGCGACCCGCAGGCCCATGATCTGCGCGGCCTGGACGGCCACTCGCTCGTACTCCTCGTCGAGGTCGACCAGCTCGGTGCGGCCGCCGCGGTGCACGTTGGAGCGGAACTCGTCGCCCTGCGCCACGCGGCGCATGGCGGCCACGACCCGGTCGCCCACGACCAGCGCGCGGACGTCCTTGCCGCGGGACTCGGAGATGAACTGCTGGATCAGCACGTTCTGCTTGGTGGACTGCAGCGTCTCCACGACCGCTTCGGCCACCTTGTTGTCGGGCGCGAGGATGACGCCGATGCCCTGGGTGCCCTCGAGCAGCTTGATGACGACGGGCGCGCCACCGACGGCCTTGATGGCCGACGGGACGTCCTTGCGGTCACGGACGAACATCGTCCGCGGGATGCCGATGGAGTGTCGCGACAGGATCTGGATCGAGCGCAGCTTGTCGCGCGAGTTGGCGATACCCGCCGCGGTGTTGGGCGTGTAGACGTCCATCTGCTCGAACTGCCGCACCACCGCGAGGCCGAAGAACGTGATGGACGCGCCGATCCTCGGGAGGATGGCGTCGTAGTCCGACAGGTGCCGGCCGCGGAACTGCAGGTCCGGTTCACCCCCGGTCAGGTCGATGCCGAAGCGGACGGTGTTGAGGACCTTCGCCTCGTGACCGCGCTCGAGCGCAGCGATCTTCAGCCGCTGCGTGGAGTAGGCGTTGGGGGACCTGGAGAGGATGCCGAGCTTCATTGCCCCGCACGATACGGGGTGTACCGGGGTCCGTGCCGGGCTGCGGGTGGTCCGACGGTGTCAGCCGGACGCCCTAGCGGTCACGGATGTAGCGGATACGACGGAACTCCGAGCGGAATCGCGCGACCTTCGGCGCCAGTCGACTGGGGTCGTCGTCGCGCCAGGCCTGGCCGATGAAGGCCGCGAGCTGGGGGATCGCGGCACCGCTGATCCCCCACCGCACGATCTCCGGGGTCCCCATCCGCAGGCCGTTGGCGTCCCCCTCGATCGTGGGGATCGGCAGGCCGATCGCGCTGGTCAGCAGGTTCGCGCGTCGCAGGTGGTGGGCCGCGGCCGTCCCACCGCCGAGCTCGCGGGCATCGAGCGCCAGCTGGTGGCTGACCTGCGTCGGCTGCCCCGCCGGACGATGGACTGGAAGGTCCTGCGCCTCCAGGCCCCGGGCCAGGTCGGCGGCGGCGGTGACCATGTCGGCGGCGTACTGCCGGCCGTGCACGAGCCAGTCCAGCATCGTGACGGCAAGCGCTGCGGTCTTGCCCGCGTCGAAGTTGGCGGTCAGGCCGGGGTGGGCGATCGCCTCGATCCGCTCGGCCAGCGTCGCGTCGTCGGTGACGACCACCCCACCCGGCGGACCGGCGAGGCTCTTGTAGGTGCTCATCGTCATCAGGTGCGCGCCGTGGAGGAGCGGGTTCGGCCAGGCCCGCCCGGCGATCAGGCCGCACAGGTGGGCCGCGTCGAACAGCACCCTGGCGTCCACCTCGTCGGCAACGCGCCGGATCCCCTCCACGGGATGGTGGGCGAGGTTGAGGCTGCCGCCGATGGTGATCAGCGCCGGTCGGACGCGGTGGGCGAGCGTCCGCAGCCCGTCGACGTCGATGCTGTTGGTGTCCGGGTCGACCGGCGCGTGGTGGACCTCCAGCCCGTAGAGCCCGGCCGCACCCGCCTCGTGGTGGGTGACGTGACCACCGACGCTGGGCGGCGGGACGATCACCGCATCGCCCGGCGACGCCGTGGCCATGAAGGCGTAGAGGTTGGCGATCGCGCCGGAGGGCACCCGCACCTCGGCGAAGGTGGCGCCGAAGACCTCGCGCACGAGGTTGGTCGCGAGGACCTCGATCTCCTCGATGGCCTCCAGCCCGGTCTCGTACTTCGCCCCGGGGTAGCCGAGGGACGGACGGCTGCCGAGCCCCCGGGCCATCATCGCCTCGGCCACCGGGTTCATGGTGTTGGCGGCCGGGTCGAGGTTGACGGCCTCGCGGTCGTGGATGTCCCGGTCGCGCTGGACCAGGGCGTCCAGTCGACGAGCGATGCCGTCGACGTCCAACCGGTGGGCCTCGGCGGAGATGGTGGCCACCCGGTCGGCGGCCGACGGCGGCAGCCAGGATCGCGGGTCCACGGCGTGTTCGTAGCGCCACATGGGCGGATCAGTGACCTTTCGGATCCACTGGCGGGCCCGGTCGAGCTCCAGCCAGGCCGCGCGGATTGCGGCGTCGTCGGTGTTGCCCTGCTGGCGGAGGTCGTCCCGCACCTTCCACGCGCGCGTCAGCTCGACGAACGCGGCGTCGAAGGGCGTCACAGCCTCCATTCCGCCGGATCCTAGCGAAGCCGACGGTCGTGGGACGGGTCAGATCCCGGCCTCGTCGGCGTACCCCGCGGCCATGTCGAACAGGTCGGTCACCTTCTCCTCGAACAGGCGCCAGCCGTCGTCGGCGTCGCCGTAGGCACCCGCCCGGTTGCGCTGGTAGACGCCCTCGAGGATCGCAGCCAGGCGCCAGGTGGCGAACGCCATGTAGTAGGGCAGGACCCCGTCGGGGACGTCCAGCCCGCCGGCGTCGACGTAGGCCCGGACGAAGTCCTCACCGGTGCCGTACCCGGGGTGGCCGGTGGGACGGCCGATCAACGCGTCGGGCACGCTGTCGTCGCCCCAGTAGACGAGCGTGATGGCGAGGTCGGCGAGGGGGTCACCGGCGGTCCACAGCTCCCAGTCGAGCACGGCGGCGACGGTGCCGTCGGGGTGGATGATGACGTTGTCCAGCCGGTAGTCGCCGTGGACGATCGCGGTGGCCCGCTGCTCGGGGATCGCCGCGGTCAACCGGTCGTGAACCGCGTCGGCCACCGGCAGCTCACGGCCCTTCTGGGCGTCCATCTGCCGCTTCCACACGTGCAGCTGGCGGGCCAGGTAGCTGTCGCCCTTCCCCGGCTTGACCAGCCCCAGCTCGTAGGGGTCGATCCGGTGCAGCGCGGCCATGGTGCCGGCCAGGGAGCGGGTCGCCGTCGCACGGGCCGCCTCGTCGATGGACGCCCCGTCCTCGGTGGTCCGCAGGATCAGCCCGTCGACGTGGCGCATGACGTAGAACGTGCCGCCGATGATCGACTCGTCGCCCTCGAATCCGATGACCTCGGGGACGGGGACGTCGCTGTCGGCCAGCGCGCTCATGACCCGGGCCTCACGTGACATGTCGTGGGCGCCTGGCAGGAGGTCTCCCAGCGGCGGCCGGCGGACCACGAACGTGCGGCCCCCGGCGTCCGCCACGCGGTAGGTCAGGTTCGAGCGGCCACCGGAGATCTGCGTCGCGGTCAGCGGAGGGGTCACCTCCGCCCGGCCGGCCAGCCAGCCCTCGAGGGCGTCGACATCCAGCGGGACTCCGTGTGCATCGCTCATGACCGCATACCCAACCACACCCGTGGGGGCCGCACCCAGCCGACCGTTTGGCAGGACATGACCGCGGTCACCTACCCTCGCCACATGCCGCTGACCCAAGCCGTACTCGATCACGTTGCCATCGCCGTGGAGGACGTGGATGCCGCCGTGTCCCACTGGCTCGACCGCGGGGCCGTGCCCGTCGGCGGGGGTGTGGCCCCCGCGTTCCGCAGCGAGCAGGTCCGCCTGGGCAACGGCGCCAAGCTGGAGCTGATCGGCCGGACCTCGGGCGAGCCGTCCTTCATCGACGGCTACCTGGAACGGTTCGGCCCCGGTCGCGTCCACCACGTCACCATCAAGGTGGGCACGTCGTTGGCCCAGGCGATCGACGAGCTCGAGGCGGAGGGCATCCAGACCGTGGACCGCAACGAGTCCTACCCCCACTGGCACGAGGCGTTCGTCCGCCCGTCCGTCGTCGGCGGGATGATCGTGCAGATCGCCTGGGCCTCCGGCACCGACGCCGACTTCGCCGAGCGCAGCGGCAGGCCCGCACCGCAGCCACCCGATCCCGCCGCCCCGCACCTGCTGGCGCTGCGGATGACCCACACCGACCCCGCCGCCGTCCGGCCGCTGTGGGCTGCCCTCGGGGCCACGGTGGACGACCGGGAGGACGGTGGGTTCGAGGTCCGCTGGCCGAGCTCGCCGATGGTCGTCCGGGTTGCCCCGGGCGAGCGGTCTGGGCCGGTCGGGCTCGTCGTGCCGGACCTGGCCCCCGGCGAGCGGACCGACGTCGCCCCCGTCCTGCTCGGGGTCTGACACCGTCGTGTGGCCGGCGGCGGAGTTCGGCGACGCGTGGGCCGACGTCTACGACGCCGTCTTCGCCGATCTCGACACCGACGCCGAGCACGCCGTCGCGGCACTGAGCACGGACCTCGCAGACGGGGCCGGGGTGCTGGAGCTGGGGGTGGGCACCGGCCGCCTCGCCATCCCGCTGGCCGCGACGGGACTGCATGTCACGGGTGTGGACAGCTCGGCGCGCATGCTCGCCGGACTGGCGGCCAAGGCGGGCGGCGACGCGGTCAGGGGGGTGCTGGGCGACATGGTCGACCCGCCCGTCGAGGGGCCGTTCGACCTCGTCCTCATCGCATTCAACACGTTGTTCGCGTTGCCCGACCAGGACCGGCAGGTGGCGTGTGTCGGCGCCGCCGCGCGGGGGCTCGCCGACGGTGGGCGCCTGGTCGTGGAGGCCGCGGTCCCTCAGCCATGGCGATTCGCGGACGGCGACCACGACCCGGTGACGCAGACGGTCCGGTCGGTGCGGGTTGTCCCCGACGACACCGGTGTCCGTACGCTGCCCCTCAACATGCGCTACGCCTGGCCCAGCGAGGTCGACCTGATGGCGCGGCTGGCTGGCCTGTCCCGTGTCAGGCGGTCGGGCGGCTGGGCCGGCGAACCCTTCGATGACCTGTCCACGCGACACGTCACCACCTACCGAAAGGACCCCACGACATGAAGCTCGAGGTTGTCGACGGCATCCACCTGCTGACGCTGGACGAGGCGTCGCAGGTCATCAACGACACGACCGTCGCCGCGTGGAACGACGCGCTGGCCACCGTCGCGGCGTCCGAGGGCCCGACTGCGCTGGTCGTCACGGGCGAGGGCAAGACGTTCAACCAGGGACTCGACCTGCCGTTCATCGGCGGCCTCGGCGAGGCGTTCCCCGACTTCATCCGGGACGTGCACCAGCTGTTCGGGCGGTTGCTGCGGGTCGACGTCCCCACGATCGCGGCGATGAACGGCCACACCATCGCCGGCGGCGCGATGCTGGCCCTCTGCATGGACCTGCGCATCATGCGGTCCGACCGTGGCTGGTTCCGGCTGCCGGAGGTGGAGCTGCAGATGCCGTTCACCACGGTCATGGACAGCCTGGTGTCGTCGCGGATCCCCCAGCCGGCGCAGCACCGGATGATGGTGCTCGGCGAGCGGGTCGGGGGCGAGGGTGCGCTGGCTGCCGGCGCCGTCGACGCCGTGGCCGAGGGCGAGGACGGCCCCCGAGAGGCCGCCATGGCGAGGGCCGCCGAGCTGGCGCAGTACCGCGGCCCGGCGCTGACGCAGATCCGCACCACCCGATACGGCGACCTGCTGGCCTCCATCGACCGCGACGGCGACCGCGAACACCTCTTCGCCCCCTGATCAAGCGGTCCGACGGGACCGGCGCGGCGAGCGGAAACCGACCCGGACGGCGGCCGGCCCGGCGGCCGGGCGTGTGCCTTCCCCTCCCCCACCAGGTGGCCATGCCACCCACCCTCGGGCCACGTGTGCGGCCCCCACCCCCGCGGGGCGTGCATTCCACACGAACCCGCACCCCGTGTGGTTTCCCCCGACCCCCGGGGCGGGCAAGGCACACGCCGGGGCTCGGCCCGACAACACGAACGGCCGGTCCCGTCGGCGGGCCGGCCGTGTCGTGGGACGCGCTACACGCGCTCCGCGCTGCACGCGCTCCGCGCTGGACGGACTACGTCCTGGACGCGCTCCGCGCTACACACGCTCCGCGCTACACACGCTCCGCGCTACACGTGCCCGCGGGCGACGAGCTCCTCGCCGATCTGGACGGTGTTGAGGGCGGCGCCCTTCAGGAGGTTGTCGCCGACACACCAGAAGTTGAGGGAGTGGCTGTCGTGCAGGTCCGCACGGACGCGGCCGACGGCGACCTCGTCCCGACCGGCGTACTCCAGCGGCGTGGGCATGTCGGCGACGACCAGGCCCGGGAATCCGTCGAGGGCCTTCAGCGCGGCCTCGCGGGTGACGGACTGGCCGAACGTCGCACGGATCTGCAGGGAGTGGCCCGCCACGACCGGCACCCGCACGCAGGTCGGCGCGACCTCCAGGTCGGGAAGGCCGAGGATCTTCCTCGACTCGTTGAGCAGCTTGAGCTCCTCGTCGGTGTAGCCGTTGTCCTGCACCGTGCCCAGCACCGGGACGACGTTGAAGGCAAGCGGGGCGGCGAACACGTTCGGCTCGACCAGCTTCGCCGCGGCAGCGCCGTCGGTGCGCAGCAGGTCGAAGTGCTCGGCCAGCACCGGCACCTGGGCCTGCAGCTCGTCGATGCCGCTCTGTCCGGCCCCACCGGCCGCCTGGTAGCTCGTGGCCACCATCGACACCAGGCCGAACGCATCGTGCAGGGCCTTCAGCGGCAGCATCGCCGCCATGGTCGTGCAGTTGGGGTTGGCGACGATGCCCTTGGTCGGCCGCACCGACAGCTCGTCCCCGTTGACCTCGGTGACGACCAGCGGCACGTCGGGGTCCATGCGGAACGCCGAGGAGTTGTCCACGACGATGGCGCCGGCCTCGACCGCGCGGGGCGCGTGCTCCAGCGACCGCCCTCCACCGGCGGAGAACAGCGCGAGGTCGACGCCGTCGAAGGCATCGGCGTCGGCAAGGTTCTTGACCGTGATCTCGCGGTCCCGCCAGCGGATGACCGTGCCGGCGGACCGCTCGGAGGCCAGCAGGACGAGGTCCTCCAGCGGGAAGTCCCGGCGGTCCAGGAGGCGACGGAGGTCCTGACCGACCGCTCCCGTAGCTCCAGCGATGGCGACTCTGCGACCCATGACCTAGCTCCCTTCGACGCTGACGACTTCGGCGCCGTCCAGCCCGAACTCGGAGTGAATGGCGTTCACGGCGGTCTCGACGTCGGACTCGTCGACCACCACGGAGATGCGGATGGTGGAGGTGGAGATCATGTCGATGTTCACGCCGGCTTCCGACAGCGCGGTGAACATGCGCGCGGCGACGCCGGGGTTGGTCTTCATGCCCGCCCCGACCAGGGACACCTTGCCGATCTTCTCGTCGACCTCCAGGCCCTGGGCGCCGACCTCGGTCAGCAGCGGCTCCAGCGCCTCACGCGCCACCCTGGAGTCCGTCAGGGGGATGGTGAACGTCATGTCGGTCGTCCCGGTCGCCGAGACGTTCTGCACGATCATGTCGACGTTCACGTTGGCGTCGGCGAGCGACTGGAACACCCGGGCGGCCACGCCGGGCTTGTCCGGCACGCCGCGCACGGTCAGCTTGCCCTCCGACCGGTCGTGGGCGACGCCGGAGATGATGGCCTCTTCCATGGGGTTTCCTTCCGCGTGGGCGTGCACCCACGTTCCCTGGTGGTGGCTGAAGCTCGAGCGGACGTGGATGTCCACGCCGTGGTTGCGGCCGAACTCCACCGACCGCGTGTGCAGGACGCCGGCGCCGTGGGCGGCGAGCTCCAGCATCTCCTCCGCGGAGATGTGCTCGACCTTGCGCGCCGTCGGCACGATCCGGGGGTCGGCGGTGTAGACGCCGTCGACGTCGGTGTAGATCTCGCAGACCTTCGCGCCGAGCGCGGCCGCCAGCGCCACCGCGGTGGTGTCGGTGCCGCCACGACCGAGCGTGGTCACGTCCTTGGTCGTCCGGGACACGCCCTGGAAGCCGGCCACGATGACGACGTGGCCCTCGGCCAGCGCGTCGGTGATCCGGCCCGGCGTGATGTCGAGGATCTTGGCCTTGCCGTGCACGTCGTCGGTGATGATGCCGGCCTGCGATCCGGTGAAGGACCGGGCGCTCAGCCCCTCCTCCTGGATCGCCATCGCCAGCAGCGCCATGGAGATGCGCTCACCGGCGGTCAGCAGCATGTCCATCTCGCGTCCGGGTGGGTGCGGGGAGATCTCCTCCGCCTGCCGGATCAGCTGGTCGGTCGTCTTGCCCATGGCGGACACGGCGACGACGACGTTGTTGCCGGCGCGCTTCGTTCGTGCGATCCGATCGGCCACACGGGTGATGCGGTCGGTGTCGGCCACCGAGGTTCCGCCGTATTTCTGCACGATGATGGGCGCGCCGGTCATGGGCGACAGGCTAGCCGCGTTCCGCCGGAACTCCGATTCGTCCCACCGGACCGGGTCCGCGTCACTCGTGCGGGTGGAGCGGTTCGGGCAGCTTGACCGCCCCCGTCCCCCGGTCCGCGAGCTGGTCGTCGGGGTTGAAGATCGTGCAGGACCTCAGCGACAGGCAGCCACAGCCGATGCAGCCGGTGAGGCCGTCCCGCAGTCGTTCGAGGGCGGCGATCTCGTCGTCCAGGCGGCTGCGCCAGCTCCTCGAGATGCGAGCCCAGTCGGCCTTGGTCGGCGTGCGTTCCGACGGCAGGAGCGCGAGGGCCTCCCGGATCTCGTGCAGGCTCAGGCCGACGTGCTGCGCCGCCGCGACGAAGGCCAGGCGCCTGAGCACGTCGCGGTCGTAGCGGCGCTGTCCCCCGTCGGTCCGGTGCGCGGAGATCAGCCCCTCGCGTTCGTAGTACCGCAGGGCCGACGCGGCGTACCCGCTGCGCTCGGCGACCTCGCTGACCGTCAGCTTCGCGACCCTGCCCAAGGAAACCTCCAGAAAGCCCTTGCCTTGAAGTTGACTTCAACTTCTACCGTTCGTGTCGACATCCTGCAACCCACTCGACACGAAGGAACACACCCGATGCGCATCGCCCTCGTCACCGGCGCGTCCAGGGGGCTCGGTCTGGCCCTGGCCGACCGGCTCGCCGACCAGCCCGATCCCTGGCACCTCGTCCTCACCGCCCGCGGGCACACGGCGCTGGCCGTCGCAGGGGCCCGGCTCCGCGACCGGACCGCCGTGACGACCGTGCCCGGCGACGTCACCGACCCCGTCCATCGCGACCGGCTGGCCGACGTCGTCGGCGAGACCGGACGCCTGGACCTGCTGGTCAACAACGCAAGTGACCTCGGCCCCTCTCCCCTGCCGTCGGTGCTCGACATCGCCCCCGAACGGCTCGAGCAGCTGTACCGGACCAACGTCGTGGCCCCGATCGCCCTCGTCGCGACGCTGCTGCCGGCGCTGCGACGGGCACGGGGCACCGTGATCAACATCAGCTCCGACGCCGCGGTCGACCACTGGCCGGGATGGGGCCCCTACGGCAGCTCCAAGGCTGCGCTCGACCACTTGTCGGCGGTCCTCGCAGAGGAGGAACCGACCCTGCGTGTCCACGCGTTCGACCCCGGCGACATGCGCACCGACATGCACCAGGCGGCGTTCCCCGGCGAGGACATCAGCGATCGCCCCGACCCATCGACGGTGCCCCCGGCCATCCTGCGGCTGCTGGACGACATGCCGCCGAGCGGGCGCCACCGCGCGGAGGAGCTGCTGGCGACCGCGGAGGTGGGCGCGTGAGCACGCTGGAACCGCGGCTGGCCTTCGACGTCCCCGCCGAACGAATCCCGACCGCCCCACCCGAACGCCGGGGGGTGGCGCGGGACGGCGTCCGGCTGCTGGTCGCCGACGGTGGGACGATCACGCACGCGAGGTTCCACGAGCTCGGCCGGTTCCTCGAGCCCGGTGACCTGCTGGTCGTCAACACGTCCACGACCCGTCCGTCGGCGCTGGCGGGACGGTTGTCGGGCAACGCCGACGGTCGGCCCATCACCCGACACGCGGTGGTGCACTTCTCGACCCGCACCGACCACGGCGGCTGGGTGGTGGAGCTGCGGCGGCCCGACGGCAGCGGACCCATCCTCGACGCCGCGTCGGGCGACGTCGTCCAGCTGGCCGGCAACGGCACCCTGACCCTCGGCACGCCCGTGGCTGCGGGTCCCGAGGGGGCGGGCGTGCGGCTGTGGTCGGCGGACGTCGACGTCCCCGGCGGTCGGGTCACGGCCCACCTGGCCCAGCACGGGCGCCCCATCACCTACGGCGACGCGCCGGCCTGGCCGCTGGAGGACTACCAGACCGTGTTCGCCCGCCACCCCGGCAGCGCCGAGATGCCGTCGGCCGCCCGGCCGTTCTCGTTGTCGCTCGTGGCCGACCTGGTCAGCCGGGGCATCGTGCTGGCCCCCCTCCAGCTGCACGCCGGCGTCAGCTCACAGGAGGCCGGGGAGGCGCCGGGGGCCGAGCAGGTGCGGGTTGGCGAACGAACCGCGGCCCTGGTCAACCACACGAGGGCCAGCGGCGGCCGCGTCATCGCGGTCGGCACGACCGTCACCCGGGCGCTGGAGACGGCGGCGGACGCCGGTGGGACCGTCCGGGCCGTCCGTGGCTGGACCGACCTCGTGATCACCCCGTCGCGTGGGGTCCGTGTCGTGGACGGGATCATCAGCGGCTGGCACGAGGCGGACGCCTCGCACCTTCAGCTGCTCGAGGCGGTTGCCGGCCCGCGGGTGCTGGACGCGGCCTACCGGCAGGCGCTGGATGTCGGCTACGACTGGCACGAGTTCGGCGACGCCGCCCTCCTGCTGCCCGATCGCTGACCGCCGCCCGGTGCACGTGTCCCCGGGCGAGCGGTGCGGGTCAGGTCCGGTCGGTCGACAGCTGCAGCGACAGGTCGACCTCCTCCAGCTCGTCTCCGCGGTCGGTGGCGACGACGAGCAGCGAGACGTCGTCCATGTCCCACATGCTGCGCAGGGCCTCGCCGACCTCCTGGCGGTCACGTTCGACCCAACCGCGCGCCGGGAGCTCCTCGGCGTAGAAGGACATGATCGTCTCGGGCGACGCGGAGGTGACGACGAAGTTCTGGGTCTGCACGCCGTCCACGTCCTGCGGGCCACCGACCGGTTCGGCGCTCGGGGGCACGGGGACGTCGGCGAAGCTGCCGGCGACGAATCCCTCACCGTTGGCGACCGCCGGCTGCTGCTCACCGGACTGCTCGTCGGGCTGGTTCTCCGACTCGTCCACGTCGTCGCCGAAGGACTCGATGGGGTCGTTCTCCAGGACGGCTTGTTCCTCCGCCTCGGTCAACGTGTCGTCGTCGTTGCAGGCGACCAAGGACAGGCCGAGCACGAGGACGAGGAGGAGGCTGAGGGGGCCGGAGAAGAAGCGGGGGAACGGCAGCGGGGATGGCGTGCGCAAAGGGGTCACCTCGGGCTGGGAGGGGCGGGCTGGGAGGGGCGGAGGGGGTGAACGTGGTTCTCCCCGTGACGTACCCGACCCCCCGTCGCCCGCAAACGCCTAGGCCTTGCGCAGCCACCAGGCCTGCTCGCTGGGCCATCGGTTGGCCCAGGTCGGCGTGACCGCGAACCGCACCTCCTCGCCCGTCACCGAGCAGCGCGGCTCGCGGTAGTCCTCCACGACGAAGCCGACCTCGTGGAACAGCGCCATCCATCCCGAGGTCGGAAGGCAGAACTCGATGCCGCCGGGGTCGTCGACCGCGTCGGTCCAGTCGAGGCGGTACAGGTCGAACCAGCCACGGTGCAGCGTGGTGTCGATCGGGACCGCCCCGTCCAGCGGCGCGGTGACGTGGGCGAGGGGATGTGTGCCGAGGAACACCAGGCGTCCGCCGGGACGGAGCAGCCGCCACGCCTCGGGGACCCAGCGGTAGGGGTCGCACCAGATGGAGGCGCCGTACTCCGACAGCGCGAAGTCGACGCTCCCGTCGGGCAGGGGGACGGCCTGGGCGTCACCGTGGATCAGCTCGAGGTCGACGCCGTGCTGGTCGGCCAGGCGTGTGGCGGTGGTCAGCTGCTCGGCCGAGGCATCGACCCCGACGACACGCCGCGCCCCACGTCGGGCCATCCACGCGCTGCCGTAGGCGGTCCCGCAGCCCAGCTCGATGGCGTCCAGGCCCGACAGTTCCTCGGGCAGCAACGGCAGCTCGGCGTTGCCGATGCCCCAGATACCCCACTCCGGCGTGTCCAGGGCCCAGTTGTGCGCACCGGACGCCACCCATTCGTGGGCGTTGGTGTCCCAGTGATCGCGGTTGACCACCACGTGGTCCGGATGCGCATCGCTCATCGCGCGAGACGTTACATCGCCGTGCGGCCGGCGAACGCCCGTCCCAGTGTCACCTGGTCGGCGTACTCCAGGTCGCCGCCGACGGGCAGGCCGCTGGCGATCCGCGTGATGGAGACCTCCAGCGCCCTGAGCTGCTTGGTGAGGTAGCTCGCCGTGGTCTCGCCGTCGACGGTCGGGTTCAGCGCCAGGACGACCTCGGCGATGTCCTCGGTCCCCATGCGACGCAGCAGCTCGGCGATGTGGAGCTTGTCCGGGGTGATCCCGTCGATCGGCACGATCATGCCGCCGAGGACGTGATAGCGCCCGCGGAACTCACCCGTCTTCTCGATCGCCTGGACGTCCTTCGGCTCGGCGACGACGCACAGGACCGACTGGTCACGCTTGGGGTCGCGACAGATCCGGCACTCCTCGGCCTCGGCCACGTTGAAGCAGCGCTGGCAGAAGTGCACGTCGCGTGCCGCGGACGTGATGGCCTGCGCGAGGCGTTCGGCGTCCGCCCGGTCGGTGCCGAGCAGGTGGAACGCCAGCCGCTGGGCGCTCTTGGGCCCGATTCCGGGCAGCCGACCGAGCTCGTCGATCAGGGTCTGGACGGGACCTTCGTACACCTAGATCAGGCCGGGCGGCAGCCCGAGGCCACCAGCGATCCCGCCCATCATCTCGCCCTCCAGCTCCTTGGAGGCGCGCACGGCGTCGTTGCAGGCCGCGACGATGATGTCCTGCAGCATCTCCACGTCCGCCGGGTCGACGGCTTCGGGGTCGATGGTGATCGACAGGAACTCGCCGGCCCCGTTGACCTTCGCCTCGACCATCCCGCCGCCGGCGGATCCGGTGACGGTCTCGGCCGCCAGCGCTTCCTGCGCCTTCTGCATCTTCTTCATCATGGCCTGCGCCTGGCGCATCATGGCCTGCTGGTTGCCCATCGTGTTCTCCTGGGTCTCGCGTTCGTGGGTGAGCCTACTGGCCTACCCCTGGGTGTCGCTCGTGACCTCGGCCCCGAGGACCGCGGTCAGGGTTCGGATGGCCGCGTCGTGTGCGGCTGCCTCGTCGGTGACCTCGCCGGCAGCTTCCGCTGCCTCGTGGTTGATGACTGCCGACGCCTCGTCATCAACCTTCACGTGAGGGGACGGTGGATCCTCCTCCACGGCCCCGACGGTCGCGCGTATCCGGTACCGCGTGCCCACGACTCGTTCGACGATGTCGGCAACGGTCCGGGCGCTGTCGCCGTCCCCGGCCTGCTGGGCGTGGAAGTCGAACGCGAACCGCAGGATCAGCGCACCCTCGGCGATGGCGATCGGGGTGCCCTCGCCGAAGATCGCGGCCAGCCGGCGGCTGGTGCCCCCGAGCATGTCCATGATCGCCGGCCAGGCGTTGACGATGGCCTGCAGGTCCTCGGCGCCGCCGGCCCGCGCCCGGTCGGCCGCGGCGGCCTGCGGCTGCGGGTCCGCCGCGGCGGCTGCGTCGGTGGTGGGCTCCGCTGCGCGTTCGGGCGGGCGTGTGGGCGCGGCCGGTTCGGGTTGGGCGGGCGAGGGCTCGGCCGGCTCGGCGGTGTGTTCTGCTCGTGCCGGCGCGGTGGGGGCGTCCGGCTCGGCTGGAACCGGAGCAGGCTGGGCCACGGGCGTCGCTGGCGCGGCTGCCGGGGCCGAGGCCGCCGGCGGGACGGCCATGGCCGGGGTCGCCGCCGGCCCGGCGCCGTTGGCCACCGAGGCCTCGAGTCGCTCCAGCCGGGCAGCAAGGGACTGCACGTCGCTGCCCGCTTCGGGCAACGCGGCCTTCGCGAGGGCGATCTCCAGCGGGAGGCGGGTGTTGCCCCGACGCATCCTGGGCTGGGCGTCGTTGAGCAGCTCGACGGCACGCAGCAGGTCGGCCACCCCCGTGCGGTCGGCCTGGGCCTTCAGCTCCGCCACCCGGTCGGGCGTCGCCTCGATCAGCCCGGCGTCGGGGGCGGCGCGCAGCAGGACGAGCGACCGCAGGTGCTCGACGGCGTCGGTGGCGAACTGCCGCAGGTCGGTGCCGCCGTCGGCCACACGGTCCACGACGCGCAGGACCCCGGCGACGTCGCTGTCGGCGAGGTGGCCGGCGAGCGCGTCCAGGAGCGTGGCCGGAACCGAGCCGAGCACATCGGCGACGCCCTCGGCGGTGATGTCCTTGCCGGTGAAGGCCACGACCTGGTCGAGCACCGAGAGCGTGTCACGGACGCTGCCGTCGCCGGCCCGGACGATCGCGGCCAGGGCGTCGTCGGCGAACGTGAAGCCCTCGAGGTCCCCAAGGCGGCGGCAGTGGTCGGCCAGCACCTTCGCGGGCACGCGCCGGAAGTCGAACCGCTGGGTGCGCGACAGCACCGTCGGCAGCACCTTGTGGGGTTCGGTCGTGGCGAACACGAAGACGACGTGCCCGGGCGGTTCCTCGATGGTCTTGAGGAACGCGTTCCATGCCTGCGTGGTGAGCATGTGGCACTCGTCGACGATGTAGACCTTCTGCCGCGCGATGGCGGGGGTGAAGGCCACCCGGTCGACGAGGTCACGGACGTCCTCGACCTTGTTGTTGCTGGCCGCGTCGATCTCGATGACGTCCGGGGCGGTGCCGTTGCGGATCGAGCGGACGATCGGGTCGTCCTGATCGGGGCTGGAGGTCGGACCCTCGGTGGCGTTCAGGGCCATCGCGAAGATGCGTGCGCTGGAGGTCTTGCCGGTCCCCCGCGGGCCGGTGAACAGGTAGGCGTGGTGCCACGAACCCGAGTCGACGGCACGGGCCAGCGTGGTCGTGACGTGGTCCTGGCCGACCACCTCGGCGAAGGTGGCCGGTCGGTACTTGCGGTAGAGCGAGACGTGCGCCACGGGGTGGCCTTCCTCCGGATCGAGGACGGGTGGGCTGATGGACTCCAGAGTCTGACTCGTGGGTGTGACACCGCGCACCCCGGCCGACCCGGTCGGCTGTGGACGGGCGATCCGACGCCGAACGCAGCACCGCCGTGAGTGTCACGGACGAGTCCGCGGCTTGGCCATGGCACCCGCCACAGACCGCTTATGGCTGCTGCCTTCCGGCCCTGACCAGGTTCACGGTGCGACGTCGCATGGGACCTCGGACCCGTCCGTGCCATCCACGGCGGGGTCGACCACTATAGCGACCACCGGGCAGGCTCACCGAGCCGACAGCACCGCAACGGCCTCCGCCACCGTGTCCACCCCCACCACCTCCATGGCGACACCCACCGGAACCGCGTCCCGTGCGGCCTCGACCTGCCCCGAGGGGACCAGGAACATCGCGGCACCAGCCGCCGCGGCCCCGCGGACCTTGTCGGCGACCGATCCGACTCCCACGACCGTGCCATCGGGGCGGATCTCCCCCGTCGCCGCGATCGACCGGCCAGCGGCGAGGTCATCGGCGTCGAGCACGTCGTAGGCGGCCAGGGCTGCCGTCAACCCGGCCGAGGGGCCGCCCACTCGATCGCCGGCCACCGCGACGACGACGGGATCGCCACCGGCCAGCTCGCCGGCGACGTCACCTGCGGTGGCCATCGACGCCGCGAACCGTGCTTGTTGCTCGGCGACGAAGGCGTCCTCGTCCACGCCGGTCTCCACGAAGGCCGTGCGCGGGACGACCCGCAGGTCCGGGTCCGCCCAGGAGCGCACGAGGTCCGCGACGTCGGCGTCCCCGAGGGCGATCGTCGTGACCAGGAAGTCCCCGTTCAGCACGTCGGTCGCTGCCGTGCCGTCCACCGTCATGGACGTGGACAACGCGATGGACTCGCCCGGCACGACCGTGTACGCCGGCAGCGGCGCCATCGACAGGGCCACCGCGACGAGGGCGATGAGCAGCACCCCGACGAGTCCCAGGACCCGGGTCGGCCGGCCGGCCACGCGCCCCGATGCGTCACTTCGCTCCACAGCCGCTATACTGCCTCGTCCGCGGGCTCTGCCCGCCAATGGAGTCGTCGCCTAGTCCGGCCTATGGCGCTGTCTTGGAATGGCAGTTGGGTAGCAATGCCCTCGGGGGTTCGAATCCCCCCGACTCCGCTCACCACCATCGACCCTCCCCGCCGAGCGGTCGTCGATGCATCTGCTCCGGTTCCACCTCATCTCGGGGCCGACGGGGCCGATCCACCGGGTATGACTACCCTGACCAGGACGGCGGGCCCCCGGATCGAATCGGCCGCGGTCAGCCTGCTCATCGTCGAGGACGACCTGCCGACGGCGGAGCTGACCGCAGCGCTCCTGCAGGAGGGCACCGCCGTCGAGATCCACAGGGCCACGAGCATCGCCGACGCGCTCGAGGTCATCTCCGGCACCGTGGTCGACTGCGTCCTGCTGGACGTCCACCTCCCGGACGGGACGGGCCCGACGGCTGTGCACGCCATCCGCGCTGCGGCACCCGGCATGCCGATCCTGCTGCTCAGCGGGATGGAGTCCGGGGCGCTCCAGCGAATCGCGATCCAGTCCGGGGCACAGGTCAGCCTGCCCAAGGACCACCTCGACGCCTCGCTGCTGTGGCACGGGGTGACCACGGCCATGGACCGCGAGCTGTCGGAGGCATCCAACCGCCACAACGCCCGCTTGGCACGGCTGCTGGAGCTGGCCGGCCGTCCGTCGGCCGTGGACAGCCGGATCACCACCACCCTCGCCGAGATGACGGTCGAGCTCGGCATGGACGTCGGGCTCGTGTGCCACATCGACGCCGAGGCCGGGACGAACACCATCCGGTACGCCAACGCACCCTCTCCCGATCTCGCTGCTGGCACGAGCTTCCCGCTGGAGTCGACCTACTGCTCCATCGCCTGGGAGACGGAGTCGCCCATGGCCGTGGAGCACATGGGCGCGTCCCCCCATGCCGATCATCTCTGCTATCGGACCCATGGACTGGAGGCCTACATCGGCGTCCCGCTCCGGGTCGACGGCGAACGTTTCGGGACGGTCAACTTCGTCTCGGGTGAGGTCGCTCCACGCCGGTTCTCGCGCCACGACGTCGACTACCTCGAACGCGCGGCAGGCCTGATCGCCGGTTGGCTCGCGGAGAAGGTCCGAGCCGAGGAGCTCGAGGAGACCCGCGAACGCTTCCGCCTGGCCTTCGACAACGCGCCGATCGGGATGGTCGTGGCGTCCCTGGACGGCCGTGTCCTGCAGGCCAACCAGTCGTTCTCCGACTGCATGGGCCTCACCCCCGACCTGCTGGCAGGCGTCGACATGCTCGACCTGACCCATCCCGACGACGTCGCCACGACCCGCGCCTTCATGGCAACCACGCTGACGGAGTCGACCAACGGCTCGATGGAGAAGCGGTACATCCGCCGAGACGGGTCGACGTGGTGGGGCCAGGTCCACAGCTCGGTGCTCCGTGGCCCCGACGGTCAGCCGCAGTACTTCGTCAACCAGATCGAGGACGTGACGGAGCGCCGCGCCGCACAACGCCGCTTGTCGGACATGGCCCTCCACGACACGCTGACGGGCCTGCCCAACCGTGCACTCCTCCAGGACCGGTTGACCCAGGAGCTGGCCACGGCCGCCCGTGAAGGCACCACCACCGCGGTGCTGTTCCTCGACCTCGACCGGTTCAAGCACGTCAACGATTCCTTCGGGCACGCCGCAGGTGACACGCTCCTGCAGACGATCGCCGATCGCCTGCAGCAGGTGGTCCGGCCCAACGACACCGTTGCCCGCCAGGGGGGCGACGAGTTCGTGATCCTCTGCACGGGCCTGAACGACAGGGCCGACCTCACCAGGATCCTGTCGCGCATCAACGACGCGGTCGAGCGGCCGGTCCGGATCGAGGACCACGTCGTGTCCGTCGGCGTGAGCATCGGGGTGGCCTTCGCCGACGCCACGAGGACCACATCGCCCGATGCGCTCCTGCGGGATGCCGACACGGCCATGTACAGGGCGAAGGGTCGCGGACGAGCCCTGGCCGAGGTCCACACCGACGCGCTGCGAGAGGACGCCCTTCGCCATCTCACCCTCAGCACGGACCTTCGTGACGCCATCCTGGCGGCACCGATGAACGGCGAGTCAGCCGAGCACGGCCTGCGCGTCGTCTACCAGCCCGTCCTGGCCACCGACACGGGACGTGCATGCGGTGTCGAGACCCTGGTCCGGTGGCAGCATCCGACGCGCGGGCTGCTCACCCCCGATGACTTCCTCTCCATCGCGGAGGAGACCGGGCTGATCGTCCCGATGGGACGGTGGGTGCTCGCACAGGCGTTGCACGACTGGTCGGCCAGCCATCTGACCGTCTCCGTCAACCATTCGGTCTCCGAGATCGCCGCACCGGACTTCGTCTGGTTCGTCGAGGAGCAGCTGGCCGCCAGCGGTGTCGCGCCGGAGCGGCTGTGCATCGAGGTCACGGAATCCTCTGTCCTCCTCGAGCACGGGTCGGCCATGGCAGCCCTCCGCCGACTCCGGGAGATGGGCGTCCGCCTGGCCATCGACGACTTCGGCGCCGGGTACACCTCGCTGGCCCACCTCACCGACTCGCCCTTCACCGAGCTGAAGATCGACCGGTCCTTCATCGCCAACGCCGACGAGGCCCAGTGGTCCATCGTCGACGCGATCGTCAGGGTCTGCGACACCCTGGGACTGCACAGCGTCATCGAGGGGGTCGAGGACCTCGAGAGCCTGGACCGGGCCCGTCGCATCGGCTGCGATGCGAGCCAGGGGTACGTGCACAGCCGGCCCGTCCCGCTGGAGCAGGCCCGGACGATCGTCCTCGCCTGACGCGGATCAACGAGCGGCGCTCCACTCCTCGACCAGCCGCAGGGCGGTCTCCCGGGTTCGGGCGGCCAGCCATCCGGCGTTGAAGTCGAGCACCTCGACGCTCCTGGTGGTCCGTTCGCTGTTGCTGCCCGGCAGCCGCAGGTCGTCGGTCAGGACGATCTGCTGGGCCAGCCGGTCGTGGCTGACCAGGAGCGTCGAGGTCGGAGCGGCCATGGCCACCCGGAGGCGCAGCAGCGCCCCCGGTGACTCCGTCAGCTCCATCTGGGCGGAGTACCCCCGGCTGGTCATCGTGTTGACGACCGGTTCCCAGGCGTCGATGACTGCACCGCGGATGCGCTGGGCGAGGGCCGCGGACGACTGATCCGCGGCGCTGCGAACATCCGCCACGGCGGCGTCGTGCGCCCTGATGCTCCGGTGGAGCTCGTCGATGCGGCCGGCCAGCTCCAGGTCGAGTTCGTCGCTCATGAGTCCGGGAGCCTACGCCAGCGCCCCGGTTGCAGGGGACGAGTCGTGCGCACGACTGCCCAGGACGACACGACTGCCGAAAACGAGTCGAGGCCGACCCGGAGGTCGACCTCGATGTGCGTTGCTGCCCGAGACGGGCGGCGACACGGGTGTGGGGCTAGACCGGCTTGACCTGCTGCGCCTCGTCACCCTTGCGGCCCTGGCCGATCTCGAACTCGACCTTCTGACCCTCGTCGAGGGTCTTGAAGCCGGAAACCTGGATGTTGGAGAAGTGCACGAAGAGGTCTTCGCCGCCTCCGTCCGGGGCGATGAAGCCGAAACCCTTTTCGGCGTTGAAGAACTTGACGGTACCAGTTGTCACATTAATCGCTTCTGTCAGTGGTTGGCACTTCCGGCCAACCGATTGTGTAACGAGCCGGACGGCATCGCGTCCGACTCCCGGAGGAGACTACGCGCATTCGCACTCGTCCGCCGTTGTCCGTGTGGACCGATGCCCAGGACTGCACCCCACGTGACCGACCGTGGGCCTTTCGGGGCCGGGGGTCTGCTCACGAACCCCCCGGGAGTGCCGATGACTGGACCAGGTGCAACGAATCACGACGACAGCAGCATCGAGGCTCCCGCTGGGCGTCCTCGTCCTGCTGTCCGCGGCCGTCCTCCATGGCCGGCTTCCCGCGTCGTGGCACCTTCCGTGGATCCTCGTGGTTGCCGTCGTCGGCCCACTCGGGGTGTGGAGCGGTGTGCAGCGCAACAGCCCGGCACGATCCGCCGGATGGCACCACCTCGCGGCCGGCTTCACCATCTACTGCCTCGGCGAGGTGGTCGTCGCCCTCGACCTCCTCCTCGTCGGGCCCGGCCACTGGGGCAAACCGGCGGGTACGGCCGTCGGCATGCTCGGCTGGCCCCTGATGATCCGGGGGGCACGGCGCGTGGTTGCGTCGGGCAGGACCTACCTGGACCGCGAGGCCATGATCGACGCCTCCATCATCACCGTGGGCGTCGCCTACGTGGGCTGGTACACCGTGATCGTCCCCCAGATCGAGCGCAACGGGTTCCTCACCTTCAGCGCCCTCGCCTCCACGGCCTTCTGGACCCTGGCGGTCCTCGTGTTCGGCCTGCTCGTCGCCAAGGCCTTGGCCCCTGACGTGACGTCCGCCAGCCTGTGGCTGTTCGCGGTTGCGGCGATCGCCGGTGGGTCGAGCGCCGCCATCTACCGCGGCGTGGAGTTCGACCACGCCTGGCAGTCCGCGCCGATCACTCGGATCACCATGGGCATCGCGTTCGCGGCGATCGTCGGCGCGGCGTGGCATCCCTCGATGCGCGCCGTCACGTCGCGAGAACGGGACGTTCGGATATGGCCACCGGTCGTCGCGGTCGGCGTCGGCGTGTCGGTGCTGTCCACCGGCTTGTTCCTGGCGGCGCTTGGCGTGCTGCCCGCCCCCGAGGTGGACGTCCCGGGCATGGCAGCCAGCGCGTTGGTCGTGGTGCTCCTCGTCGCCCGCATCGGCCTGACGCTCCAGGCACGGGAGGCGGCCAAGAGCGAGATCACCCGGAAGGAAGCCCGATACCGCTCGCTGGTCGAGCATGCCTTCGACGGCACGCTGCTGGCCGACCGCGACGGCGTGGTGCGCTGGGGCAGCAGCAACACCGGCATGGTGACCGGTCGCGGCATCGACCTGATGCAGGACCGTAGCCTGTTCGAGGAGCTCGACCAGCGCGACCTCGGTCGTTTCGTCGAGGAGTTCCAGCGGTGCGTGGCCGACGGCGACGCCCGCATCAGGGGCACGGCCCGACTGGCGCCGCCGGGCGGTGCCGTCCGCTGGGTGGAGTACTCCCTGGTCAACCAGCTGGACAACGACGCAGTGGCGGCCGTGGTCGTGAACTACCGCGACGTCACCGACCAGCAGCACGTCAGGGACGCGCTGGTGCACCAGGCCACCCACGACCAGCTGACCGGCCTGCCCAACCGGCAGCAGCTCATCGAGCGACTCGAGGTCGTCACGACCCAGCAGCCCCCGGGGCACGCCGCAGTGCTCTTCATGGACCTCGACCACTTCAAGGTCATCAACGACAGCCTCGGCCACCACGCCGGCGACACGCTGCTGGTCGCGGTGGCCGAACGCCTGCGCCGCACGGTCGGCGACCGGGGAACCGTTGCCCGGCTCGGCGGCGACGAGTTCGTGATCCTCTGCGAGGAGATCAGCGGCAGCACCGAGGCGGTGTCGCTGGCCGGCGAGATCTGCGATGCGCTCGACGCCACCGTCACGCTCGGCGCCCACGAGGTGTCGGCGCACGCCAGCATCGGTGTGGCCCTGCACACCACCGCCGAGGACACGCCGGTCTCACTGCTCCGCGAGGCCGACACCGCGATGTACCGGGCCAAGGAGCAGGGCCGCAACGGCTTCGTGGTCTACGACGGGTCGTGGGCGGCGTCCACGGCGATCCGGTTGTCGTTGGAGAGCGCCCTTCGGCGAGCGCTGGAAGACGACCTCCTGGAGCTGCACTACCAGCCGATCGTCGACCTCGTGGACGGCAGGACCCTGGGGTTCGAGGCGCTCCTCCGATGGTCGGGAGACGCGCTGGGTGGCCCCACCCACCAGACCCTGACGCGGCGTCCGACACCGCTGGAGGTCATCACGCTCGCCGAGGAGTCGGGACTCATCTACCCCCTCGGCGAGTGGGTCGTGCATCGTGCATGCGCCGACCTGGCCCACCTGCTCCAGCAGGCCCACGACCACAACCTGTTCGTCTCGATCAACGTCTCGGGCCTCCAGCTTCGTCGCCACGGCTTCGGCGCGGTGGTGCACGAGGCCTTGACCACCTCTGGCGTCCCGGCCGATCGCCTGATGATCGAGCTGACCGAGAGCGTTCTCGTCGAGCAGTCCTCCGCGGCGCAGGAGACCATGAACCAGCTCCGCCGCCAGGGCGTGCGGCTTGCGATGGACGACTTCGGGACGGGCTACTCGGCCCTCACCAACCTCAAGCGCTTCCCGTTCACCACCGTCAAGATCGACCGCGGGTTCGTGGAGGATCTCGACGGTCCCGACGCCGACTCCGGGGTCGTCCGGGCAGTCCTCGGCATGGCGGCTGCGCTGGACCTCCAGGTCGTCGCAGAGGGGGTCTCGACCGAGGCGCAGCGACAGGTCCTCGAGCAGGTCGGCTGCACCCGGGCCCAGGGGTACCTCTTCGGTCGGGCGGTCCCGCTCGACGACGCGCTCGCCATGCTCGAGACGACGATCGTCCGGACGGCCTGACGGCCCCGTATCGTCTTCAACGAGGGTCGCGAGGAGGTCAGACGACCGCGTCGGACGCAGCGTCGGAGGACAACCTCAGATGACGAGTCGTCCGTCGAGGTCCACCACCGGGGCGGACAGCCGACGCATCAGGAACTCCGCCACGGCCGAGACCACCTCGCGCTCCTGGGACCAGCAGACCTCCAGCAGCCGATGGCCGCTCTCGTCCACCTCGTCGGCGTCGAAGGCCACCACGACCGCTGCCTGGTGGGGTGCGATGCTCAGCAGCACCCATTCGTTGTTCATCTCCTCGCCGTGTGGCAGCGCGCTGGTCCGCCAGCCTCGTTCGGTCGAGGAGGACAGCTCCAGCCCGACGGCGCCGCAGAAGCAGGCCTGGGCACGCAGCCGTGACAACCGCTCCTCCGGCGTGCCCCACGGCCCCTGGCCCGGGGGGAAGCTGGCCAGCACGACCGGCGCCTCCCTGGAGAACATCGCTGCCTGCTCGACCTGGGCGAAGCGCCGACGCACGGCTGCTTCCGGGAGGGTCTGTTCGTCCGCGACGGCCGAGACGATGCTCCACGGGGACTCCACGGTCGTGGTCGGCGGCGGGGTCAGCAGCGGCACGACTCGGCGGGGGCGGGGCATCTTCGCGGGCAGGTCGCCCGGCCGTCCGAACAGCCATCCCTGGCCCAGCTGCGCGCCGAGCTCCCGGGTGGCCCGCTCGGCGTCCTCGGGTTCCTCGATGCCTTCGGAAAGGACGAGCGCCCCGGTCCGCTGGGCGTACTCGTGGACGGCCTCGAGCACGCGTTTGTCCTCGTCGTCGTGCACGTTGCGGACGAGGTGTGCGTTCAGCTTGACGACGTCGGGCCGCACGAACGGCAGCAACGCAAGGCTCTCGGCGGTCGCGCCGACGTCGTCGAGGGCCACGCCCCACCAGCGCTCGCGCGCGTAGCTCAGCCAGTGCAGCAGCTCGGCGGGACGCTCGAGCAGGGCACGTTCGGTGACCTCCAGGACGATCCGCAGGTCCTGCTGGGCACGCTTGAAGGTGAAGTAGAGGTCCTCGGGAGCCCTCGTGGCGGCCACGTCGGGCTCGACGTTGATGAACAACGTGAGCGCCGTGCCGAAGCCCGCATCCATGGCGGTCTCCATGGCCGTGGCGCGGCAGATCCAGTCGAGCTCCTGGACCAGGCCGAGGTCCCGGGCCGTCCCGAAGAGCAGGTCGGGGCGCTCCATCGGCGTGCCGGCCGGACCGCGTGCGAGGGCTTCGAACGCGATGGTCTCGCCTGTCGAGAGGTCGACGATCGGCTGGTAGATCGATCGGACCTGCCGCTGCTCGAGGATGCGGTCGAAGTGCCGTGCCCGGTTGTAGGGCTGGCCGGCGAGCTGTGCCGCCCGCTGGGCGCGCGAGGGCGAGGGCCGGGGGCCGGACATCGAGGGGAGGGTCACTGCCGCCAACCTCCTTCGTCGTCTCTGCGGACCGGAGAACCCGTCACCCTCGCAATCGGCAGGCCCCGGACGAACTGAACCCCTCGACGCGTTTCGTCGAGGGGTTCAGGGGGCTGGTGGCGCCGGTCGAGGCGACCCGGCGGCCGGGGGTCGACCTAGTGGTAGGTCGTGACCTGCTCACCGATGTAGAGGAAGTCCCAGAGGAAGTCCATGTCGCCGTCGTAGACGCGGGCGCAGCCGTGGCTGGCGGGGTACGTCGGCACCGAGGGATACCCGTGGAAGGCGTAGCCGCGGTGGAAGAAGACCGGCCGGTACATGTGGTTGTGGGTCTGGCGGTAGTTGCGCATCTCGTAGACGCGCCAGGTCCCGATCACCGTGGGCGTGGAGGACTTGCCGGTGGAGGTGTGGACGACGTGCTGGACGCGGCCGTCACGGACGACGAGGACCAGCTGGCGGCCGATGTCGATCTCCATGTGGTCGGGCTCGAGGTCGGGGCGACGGGGTTCCAGCCACGTGCGGGTCAGCATCGCCCGGAACTCGGCCTCACCGAAGTTGCCGGTGTTGGCCATCCCGTTGACGCTCTGCATCGCGTAGGTGGTCCAGACCGTCTGGCTGTCGACCTGACCGTCGATCGGGCCGGTGTGGTACCCCTGCCGGTTGAGCTCCTCCTCCACGCACAGGAACGCGCGGGTGTTGCCCTGGCCGAGCTGGCACTGCACGACGGTGGACACCGCGGCCTCGCCACCCATGACGCGGACCCACTCGGTCCCGTCAGCGGCCATCCACTGGGCGACCTCGTCGGGGATCGTCATCGGGTCGGTCAGCAGCAGCGGGGCACGGTTGGAGATGCCGGCGAGCACACCACCGGTCAGCCCGTCGGCGAACGTGGTCCCGCTGGCGACGACCGGAGGGCCGTCCATGCCGGAGGCCCGCAGGTGGTTGGCGACCGCGAGGGCCGTGCCGTACCGGTTGGAGCCGGCCAGGCGGGTGACGTTGTCGACCTGGGACACGACGGCGTCGGGCACGACCGCCTGGCCGCCGACGACGATCACGTCGTCGGCGTCGAGTGCGTCGCGCTGGTCACGCACCCAGCCGTCGAAGCCCTCGGTCCCCACCAGGACCAGCGGCATCCTCAGCCCCGTCGCCAGGGCGCTGGCCGACAGGGAGTCGGCGAAGGACAGGGCCGAGGCGACGATCAGCGTGTCGACGGCGCCGGCCTCGTCAGCCGCACGGGCGAGCGCAGCGGAGGTCGCATGCACGTCCTGCGCGACGATGGTGGTCACCTCGTCGGCGACGCCTTCGGCGGCGACGGCGACGCTGTCGGGCAGCGTGCCCACGACGGTGATGGTTTCCGGCGCGAGGCGTTCGAGCTCGGCGATGGTGGCGGCGTCCAGGCCACCCGGGCCGGCGAGCAGCATCGGGGCACGCAGGACACCGGCGAGGGACGCGGCGGGCAGCGCCTCGTTCCAGGTCTCACCGGGCGCGACGATGACGTGGCGTGCACCCTCGGGCCACCCACGCTGGCTGGCCTCGACGGCGGTGCCGTACCGCGTGGTGCCCGACACCCGGTCGACCGGGACGGCACCGAAGGTGATACCGGACAGGCTCACCGACGGGCCGGGATAGGCCGCGAAGCTGGACGCCGGCCGGTCGGGTTCGGTTGGGTCGTGCGCGTCCTGCGCCGACGCCGGGGCGGCGAGCAGGCTGCACACCATCGCGATCACCGTGATGGCAGGCGCCCATGGCGCACGCCGACTTCCCGTTTCCCCCAGCATTGGCCTCATCCCTTCGTGGATACCGCGTGACATCGCGCACATGGTAGTCCGCCGCGTGGATCCGCAGGACGACAGCGGAGGTGGGGAGGCCGAACGGCGCACGACAGAAGGCCGGCGTGGCGTGTCGTGGAGGGATGGGAGTGGTGGAGGAGGGATTCGAACCCTCGAGGAGCGTGAACCCCTACGCGCTTTCGAGGCGCGCGCACTCGGCCGGACTATGCGACTCCACCAGGTTGTCCCCCGGCCGCGAGGCACGGGGATCGGAGATGATACCCGCTGCCCCCGAGACCGCGCACACCGCCGCGGTCAGCCGGTGCGGGGCCGGCGGCGTTCGGCGAAGAAGTCCTTGAGCAACCGTCCGCACTGCTCGGCCCTGACATCGGTGACGACCTCGGCCCGATGGTTCAGCCTCGGGTCGTCGGCGATCTCCATCAGCGATCTGACGGCCCCGGCCTTGGGGTCGGTGGCGCCGTAGACGACGCGATCGATGCGGGCCAGCACGATCGCGCCGGCGCACATGGCGCACGGCTCGAGGGTCACGACGAGCTCGCACCCGTCGAGGCGCCACAGCCCGACGGCCCGGGAGGCGTCGCGGAGCGCCAGGATCTCCGCGTGGGCGGTCGGGTCGCCGTCGAGCTCGCGCTGGTTGCGGCCGACACCGATGACCTCGCCGTCGCGCGCGACCACCGCCCCGACGGGGACGTCGTCGTGGGTCCGGGCGATCTCGGCCTGCTCGATCGCGAGGGCCATCAGGGCGTCGTGGTCCATGTCGATCACCGTAACCGGCCCCGACAGCCGACAGCCCCTCCCGGTGGGAGGGGCTGTACGACAACGGGTCCGATCAGGCGGTCGCGGTGATCGGGATGCGGTGCGGCTGCTTCTCGCGCGGCTTGGGCACCCGCAGCTCGAGCACGCCCGCGTCGAGGTTGGCAGTGATCTGCTCGTGCTCGACGCCCTCCGGCAGGGAGAAGCTCCGCTCGAACCGACCCACCGACCGCTCGCGGCGGATCCACTGGTCGTCCTGGACCTTCTCGTCGGCGTGCCGCTCGAGCGAGACGGTCAGCTGGCCGTCCTCCACGGCGATCTGCAGGTCGGGCTCACGCATGCCGGGCACGTCCATGCGGATCACGAACGCGTCGTCGGTGCGGAAGATGTCGGCAGGCGGCAGCCAGCTGGAGCTGCCGGCGGTCCCGGCGAGGGTCCGGCTGACGTCGCGCTGCATGGCGGCCAGCTCACCCCACGGGTCCCAACGAACGATGGACATGGTGCATACCTCCTCGAGAGAGCGGGACTCTTGCTGGTAGGAAACTTGAGTCCTATGGACGCAGATAAATGTACTCGCACCGATCGGATGTGCAACCCCATTTCTGGGTGGTTGTCGGGCTACGGTGGCGCCCCGTGGACCGAGACGTGATCGCCGAGCAGCTCCAGCAGGACATCCCTGCGGGGTGGTTCGACGCGGTCGAGGTGACCTGTGATCGGGAGGAGATCCTGGTCATCGGCACGCTGCGCCCGGTCGCCGACGAACCCGACGAGCAGTGCATCGCCCGCTTCCGCGAGGAGACGCGGGAACGCCGCATGCAGATCGCCCGCCGGGCCGAGGGGCGGTTCGAGCGAACGGTGTCGTGGGGCGCCCGCTGCGGACCGACGACGGCGCTGTTCACGACCGTGTCCACCCCTGCCATGACGCGGCTCCGCCTGCCCGAACGCCGGGTGCTGGACACCCTCATCGACGCGGGGATCGCCAGGTCTCGCTCCGACGCACTGGCCTGGTGCGTCCGGCTGGTCGGCGCCAACGAGAAGGAATGGCTCGCGGAGCTGCGCGAGGCGTTCGCCGCCGTCGAACGCGCCCGCGCCAAGGGCCCGAAGGGCAACCTCCCGACCTGAGCAGTCGCACCGGGCCGTCGCCGATCAGGCGTCAGCCCGGGGCGGGGTCCGACCCCGCTCGAGGAATGGCGTCCAGCGACGATCGTAGGAACGGGGGCACCGGTGCACCCCTCGCCACAATCGTCGTCTCGTGCCAATCGCCCGTGAATGGCGACCGGCCACGATCGTAGGAACGGGGGCACCGGTGCACCCCTCGCCACAATCGTCGGCGACTGCCAATCGGGGCGAGCGACCCGACGGGACGGATCGGGCCGGGCTCCGGACGAGCCCGGTCCCATGGGGCAGCTCAGGCGCCGACGGCCTCGCGGTCGACGGCGACCAGGCCCTCGGAGATGTCGTCCAGCACGACCTCGCGGCGACCGGCCAACGACACGAGCACCGTGACGACCGCGGAGCAGATGAGGGCCCCGGCGAACGGGGGGAGGGTCGGCGAGGCACCGGGGATGGTGGCCAGCTCGAACCCCTCGGCCAGCGACCCCGTGGTCAGCGTGCCGCCGAGGACGGCACCGACGAGGCCGGCGACCGCACCGCTGATGGCTCCTGCGGAGGTGGCGCGGGACCACAGGCCGGCCAGCAGCGGGACGACGACCCCCGCGCACAGCAGGTCGGCGATGAGGAACAGCCGCAGCACGCTGAAGCCCTGGAACGCCACGACGACCGCGGGGACCATCACGGCGACCGTGACCAGGCGTGCGCCGCGCAGCGTCATGCCCGGCACCTCGGCACCCACGAGCGAGAACAGTCCCGTCTCGAGGGTGTCCACCGACGACGCGACGAGCGCCACCCCGAGCACCACGACCAGCCCGCCGATGACGGCCGGCAGACCGGTGGTCATCGCGAAGAACGGCACCGGCGACACGTCGAGGCCCTGCCCCGAGCCTGCGGCGACGATGCCGAACAGCCCGACCAGCACGATGACGGGCACGGTCAGCCCAGCACCGAGCCACGCGCCACGACGCAGCGCCGCTTCGTCCCTCGCCGCCCACACCCGCTGCCAGTAGCCCTGGTGGAACATGTTGGCTGCGGTGACCGCGATGGTCAGGGTCAGGGCGACCTCGATGCCGATCCGGTCGACGCCGAGCAGTCCGCTGCCGGTGATGGCCTCCCCGGGCGAGGACAGCGTCGACAGGGCCGCGACGAACCCGACCCCGAGCAGCGCCACGATCAGGCCTGCCTGCCAGCGGTCGGTGACCAGGGACGCCCGCAACCCACCCACGGAGGTGTAGGCCAGCGTGGCCAGGGCAACCGCCACGACGGTGAACCGGGCGTCGACGCCGGCGACGATGCCGGTGACCCCCGCGACCGCCGTCAGCTCAGCGGTGACGAAGAGGAACATGTAGGCCACCGACACGACGAAGACCCACACGGCGAAGGGGCGGCCGTACCGCAAACGGGCGAACTGCCCCAGCGACTGCCCCAGCGGCACGGCCGCCCGGATGCGACGCCCGAGCGCCGCGAACAGGATCACCGGCAGCGCCCCGCCCACGGCGTAGCCGATCAGGCCGACCAGGCCCACCCCCGCACCCACCTCGGGCGGGGCGAAGAGGATCCAGGCCCCCATGCCTGCGGCCAGGAACGACAACCCCAGCGTCGGGCCGGTCTGGCTGTTGCGTGCGGTCGTCCACTCGTCGAGGTCGGTGTCTCGACCGGCCCGCAGCCCGAGGACGACGAAGGCGATCAGGGTCACGACGACGATCCCGACGCCGAATGCAGTTGCCACCATTGGTTCGCGCTCCCTTCGCCGGTGCTAACCGGATCAGGTTCGTGGGGTCTGCTTCGCGTCCCGGTCGGACGGTGCACTCTCAGCCGTTGGCTCCCCCGGCGTGCCGCCGAGTGTAGTGCCGGCCGACGCGATCGATCGACTCGGCGCCGTCGTGCGGACCACCCGGCATCCCGGCCGGTCCGGCTCTAGTGTGGCGACGCTCGACCCCCCTCCAAGGAGAAGCCTGCACATGACCGCCGTGCCCCAACCGGTCCTCGTCAGCGACGAGGTCCAGCAGGCGCTGGCCGACGGCGTCGGCGTGGTGGCCCTGGAGTCCACGCTCATCGCCCACGGCCTGCCGCGAGGGCAGAACCTGTCCGTTGCGAGGGAGCTCGAGGCGATCGTGCGGAAGGCCGGCGCGGTCCCGGCCACCATCGCCGTGGTCGACGGCCAGCCGCGGATCGGCCTGGATCCGGCGGCGCTGGAGCGCATCGCCACCGACGACGAGGTCGCGAAGCTCTCCATCCGAGACCTCGGCGTCGCCTCGGCGCTCGGCAGGACGGGCGCGACGACGGTCGCCTCGACGGCCCACCTGGCGGCCTTGGCCGGCATCAGCGTCTTCGCCACGGGTGGCCTCGGTGGGGTGCACCGCGAGGCCCGCGACTCGTGGGACGAGTCCGCAGACCTCTCCGCGCTGGCCGGCACCCCGATGGCGGTCGTCTGCGCGGGAGTCAAGTCCGTCCTCGACGTCGCTGCGACCCTCGAACGGCTCGAGTCCCTCGGGGTGCCCGTGCTCGGCTTCGGCACCGACGCCTTCCCCGGGTTCTACCTGCACTCCTCCAGGGAACCGCTGGACTGGCGGGTCGACACCGCCGAGGACGTGGTGGCGGTCATGGACCGCATGGCGGGCTTGGGCCTGGACGACCGCGCCGTCGTCGTGGCCAACCCCATACCCAAGGACGAACAGCTCGATCCGACGATGCACGACCGGGTGCTGCACTCGGGCCTGGCCCTGCTGCAGTCCCGTCGGATCCGCGGCAAGCAGGTCACCCCGTTCCTGCTGGACCACTTCCACACCGCGACGGGCGGAGAGAGCCTGCGGGTCAACATCCGCGTGGTCGAACGCAACGCCGCCCTCGCCGCCGACATCGCCGTGGCCCGCGCGACGAGTCGCCCGGCATGACCCGACCGGCCACCGTCGTCGTGGTCGGCGACGCGCTGGTCGACGTGGTCGTCCGTCCCCTGGAGGACGTCCAGCCCGGCAGCGACACGGCGTCGACGATCCGCTGGCGCAGCGGTGGGGCGGCCGCCAACGTCGCCCGTGCGATCGCCGACATCGGTGGTCGTGCACGGCTGGTCGCCCGGGTCGGCGACGACGTGGCCGCGACCTTCCTCATCGACGCCCTCGACCGCCACGGCGTCGAGGCCCACGTCGTTCGCGATCCCGACCACCCCACCGGCACGGTCGTCGCGCTGGTCGGTGCGGATGACCGCGACATGTTGACCGACCGCGGGGCCAGCGCCCACCTCGGCCCGGGCGACCTGCAGCCGGGCTGGCTCGACGACGCCGCCCACGTGCACGTCAGCGGCTACGCCCTGCTGTCACCCCGGACCCGCCCGGCCGGCCTGCACGCCATGCACCGGGCCCGGGAGGTGGGGGTCCCCGTCAGCGTCGATCCGGCGTCGGCTGCCCCGCTGCGCGAGCTGGGTGCCGAGGCGTTCCTGACCATGCTGCCGCCGCGCATCCTGCTGACCCCCAACGCCGAGGAGGCCCGCATCCTGGCCGGGTGCGACGACGTCGAGCAGGCGGCGACGCGCCTGGGGGCACGCACGGGTGAGGTGCTGGTCAGCCGGGGAGCGGCCGGCGTGGTGTGGTCCGACGGGCACACGGTGCGCCGACGCAGCGCCGTGGCGGTGACCGGCGCCATCGACCCCGTGGGTGCCGGCGACGCGTTGGTGGCTGGCCTCCTGACCGCCAGGGTGGCTGGTCATCCCCTGGAGGCCCAGCTCGACGAGGCCATCGTGGCGGCCGGACGTGCGGTCGGTCGTCCCGGCCCGGGGCGTGGCTGACGCCGGCCCTCGCCAGTGCACTCAGTCGTGGAACGCCGACAGGCGCGCGCAGTCCGCGACGATCTCGGCCCAGGCGCAGTCGATGTCCAGCACGGCGATCGCCGCCGGCTGGAAGGCGTGGACGAACGGCTCGCCCATCAGCCCTTCCACCAGGTGGCCGACGGCCGGCAGGTGCCCGACGACCAGGACCGTGCGGGCGTCGGGAGGGACGGTGGCGAGCCGGTTGATGAGCGTCTGCGCGCTGGCTTCGTAGATGCCGTCCTCGACGGCGACCCGCACCCCGTCGGCAAGCTGGAGGGCCTGCAGGGTCTGGACCGTGCGCAGCGCGGAGGAGCACAGCACGTCGGTCGGTGCCAGCTCGGCCACGAGCCCGGCCCGTGCCTCGGCCGTCGAGGCGCCGAACGGGCTGAGCGACCGTTCGTGGTCGGCTCGTCCGAGGTGTCCCGGTTCGGCATGCGCATGACGCATGACCAGCAGCCGACGACGATCGCTCATGGCCGAGCAGCCTAACCCCCGCAGGCCCTCGATCGGCGAACGGACGTCAGGTGCGGTACCGTCCGCTGACGCCATGAACCCTGCCGAACTCGTAACCGCCCTGTCGGACGCATACAAGGCCAACGCCGACGACAAGCAGGCGTCGGAGATGTCGGCCTACATGCGCGACCAGTTCCCCTTCTTCGGGATCAAGGCCGTCCAGCGCCGTGCGCTGGACCGCGATGTCGCCGGCCGGGGGCCCGGACGTCCCGAGCACCACTACCTGATCAAGGTGGTCAAGGACTGCTGGGGCCGCAACGAGCGCGAGTTCCAGTACTTCGCCGTCGACTACATGCGCAAGCACTACCGTCGGCTCGACGCGTCCTTCCTGGACCTGGGTCGCGAGCTGGTGGTCACCAAGGCCTGGTGGGACACCGTCGACGGGTTGGCCGCCGGGGTCATCGGCCCGTTCGTCCGTGCCCAGGGCACCGTCGAGACCATGGACACCTGGGTGAAGGCCGACAACGTGTGGGTCGTCCGCACGGCCCTGCTGCACCAGCTGGCAGCCAAGGAGGACACCGACGTCGAGCGGTTGTTCACCTACGCCCTCCAGCGGTCCGCCGACACCGACTTCTTCATCCGCAAGGCGATCGGGTGGTCCCTGCGGCAGTACGGCCGCACCGACCCCACCGCGGTCAAGCGGTTCGTCGCCGCCAACGAGCAGGCCTTCGCCCCGCTGGTGATCCGCGAGGCCATGAAGCACCTGCAGCCCAGCAGCTGACCCGCGCGGGCCACCGGCCGCGCACGACCCAGGTCTGCCACCGGGGACTCAGGGGAAGACGTCGTCCCACACCCGGACGGTGTCGTCGACGATCCCCCACAGCCGGTTCCCCTCGAACGCCAACCCCCGTGCGATCCCGCCGGGCGAGAACGTCCCGACGTACCGCAGGTCGGCGTCGTAGAGCTGCACCCCGGTGAGGGTCGACACCGCCAGCCGTGACTCGCGATCCACGGCCATTCCGAGGGCGAGGTCCCAGGTGCCGGCGCCGAGCCCCTCACCGGAGAGGAACGCCCGGCGGGTGCCGTCCGCCTCGAACACCCACAGGCCGCTGCGCACGCCGTCGCCGACGCTGGTGCCCACCGCGAGGACGACACCTGCGGCGTCGGTGGCCATCCGGTCCACGCGGTCGGTCGGCCGCAGGCCGGAGTCCACACGCGACACCTCGTTGCCGTCGCCGTCGACCCACACCAGGTCGGTGGTCGTGCCCACCCGTTCGAGCAGCACCGCCCCACCGTCGTTGCGCGTCGCCACGGCCTGCAGGATCTGCACCGGTCCGCCCCCGGCCAGCTCCACCGGACCCCGAAGGGCGCCGGTCGGGCCGTCGTAGGCGAAGACGTCGATGCCGCGCTGCGCGTGGACCGTGCCGTCCGGGGCCACCACCATCGCCGTCAGCGGGGCTGCGCTGTCCTCCACGACCCACTGGCCCAGGTACTGCCCCGCTGTGTCGAGGCGCACGATCCGACCGCTGGCGAACTCCCCCACGTAGACGTGCCCGAGCTCGTCGACGCCGATCTCGCGGATGTCCACGAAGGGGGCCAGCTCGGTGTCCGGGTCCTCCAGCACGATCCCCGGCGGTGCGGGTTGCACCAGCACGGGTCGTCCGGCGTCGCCACCACCCTGGAGCTCGCCACGGGCCTGCTCGCCCTCGCCGAACGGGCCGCTGCTGCCCTCCAGCACGGTCACCGGCGCCACCACGACGAGGGCAGCGACGACCGCGCCGACGAGCAGGAGCACGGCCACGACCACCACGGCGAGGCTGACCCCGCGACCGGACGAGGACGCTGCCCGCGTCCCCGTCGAGGATGCTGCGGGAGCCCAGTCCTCCGGCGAGGGAGGACGGCGATCGGGCGGGACCATCGACGCCGGGGACGACATCGGATGGTCGGAGTCCCCCTGGAGGCGCACGTGGTTGCCGCAGAAGTCGCAGGTGACCCGCTCCCCCGGCGCACCTGCCGGCAGCCGACCGTTGCAGGTCGGACAGGCCACCTTCCGCGCCATCTCGTGCTCCTCGTCCTCGCGGGAACCGTTGGTCCGCAGCGTATGTGCGGGGTGGGCCTGCAGTGGTCACGGACTAGTGAATCCGTGAAGTACGCGCAAGCGCGTACCGCACGAGCAACCCTTGGGTGGATCCTCGGAGCATCGAGGATCGAGGGGTCAGGAACAGTCATGGGCCAGCGAATCAGGGCGAGCGTCGAGGGCGCAACGACGGTACGGATCAGCGGCAGGACGGTGCCGCTGTCGACGGCCGAACGGCAGGTACTGGCGGCGTTGCTGCTCGATCCCGCGGCGGGGGTGTCGGTCCGGACGCTGGAGGCGTTGCGCTGGGGGGACGATCCACCGCGGACCGCTCGCCAGTCCCTCCAGAACACCGTGTCCAGGCTGCGGTCGAAGCTGTCGGCCGACATCGACCTGGCGTTCGACCGGTACCGCCTGGTCACCGTCGTGGAGACCGACGAGGACCGGTTGGTCCGCCTCGCCACGGCGCTCGAGGGCGGCCTGCCCGCCGATGTCGTCGACCTGCCCGGCGTCCCCGAGTGGTTCGCCGACCTGCCACCCCTGCACGAGACCCGGCGTGCAGCCGAACGCCTGAACACCCTCCTCCGACGGTGCACCGTGGCACGCATCGTGGCGCTGGAGGCCGGCGGAGCCGTCACCGAGGCGCTGGCGCTGGCCCACGACCTGCGGGTCGCCGACCCGTCCGACGAGTCGGCCTGGGTCCGGGAGATCGACCTCCACCTGCGCGCCGGCCGTCGGCTGGAGGCCAGCGCCACCTATCGCCGTGCCCGCCGTGAGCTGCGCCATCACTGGGGGATCGAACCCGGCCCGGACCTGCGCCGGGTCGAGCAGCGCATCTTCCAGGCGACGACGACCCCGACGATCGACGCCACCGTGCCGCTGGTCGGGCGCCTCGACGAGCAGCAGCGCATCCAGCGGCACCTGACCTCCGGCCGCACCGTGCTGCTGCACGGGGTCGGCTGGTCGGGGAAGACTCGGCTGGCCGCGGCGGTCGCCGACCGCTGGCCGCTGGCCGCGACCGTCGTGGACTGCGGCCGAAGCCGTCGGACCCCGCTGGCCGCCGTCGAGGACGTGACCGGCGAGCCCGTACGGCTGACCGATCGGATCGAGGCGCACGAGCTGCTGTCCCGGCTGGTGGACCGGGTGCGCAGCACGCTGGAGGACACCGGGCTGCTGGTCCTCGACGACGTGGACCGGCTGGGTCCCCTCAGCCGCGAGGTGTTCGCCCGGGCGCTGCGGGACTCCGACACGAGGGTCCTGGCGACCAGCCGCCGACGGGGCGGTGCCGTGCCCGGCCGCGACGACGTGGTCGAGGTCGGGCTCTCGGGCCTCGGGACGGACGACATCGGCAGGCTCCTGGCGGTCGATCGGGACGCGGCGAGGGTCCTCGACCAGCTGACCGGCGGCAGCCCCGGTCTGCTGCTGCTGCTGGCGGAGGCCGCCCGTCGGACCGGCGTGGACCTGCGGATGCTCGACCGCCTCGTCACCGCCGAACGTGTGCCCCCGCCGATCGCCGACGCCCTGCTCAGCCGTGTCGCCGGCGTCCCCCGGCACGTGCTCGCCATGCTGGAGTCCCTGGCCACCGCGGGTGCGACGGGGGTCCCCTTCATCGACCGCCTGGCGCTGGACGAGGTGGCACCGGGGATCGTGCGCATGGACGGCACCGCCCGACCGGTGTTCTGCCATCCGCTGTTCCGTCGCGTGATCGTCGACCGCCTGCCGGAGGGGCTGCGCATGGAGGTCGACCTGCTGCGCGTGGCGGAACCCGCCGTGCCCGCCGCCGCGAGCGCCTAGTTCGGTACGCTCCGTGGCGTTGAGTGGAAGCCATGGCGCGGGTGCACCGGTCCTCCCCGACGGGCACGTCGCACGGGGGCGGCTGGTCAGGCGGCTGGCCGAGCACCGCATCGTGGTGGTCCATGCCAACGGTGGCTGGGGCAAGTCCACGCTGGCCGCCGAGGCTGCGGCACGCCACACCGGCGAGGTCACCTGGATCGACCTGCGCGACGTGGACCTCGACCACCGGGGGGTGCTGCAGCGGCTCCTCGATCCGCTGGGCATGGACGGGCTGGCGGGGGAGGATCGGGACGACGACACGGTGGCCGCGGGCATCGAGCGGGTGATGGCCCGCCGACGGCCGGCCGCGCTCGTCGTGGTCGACGAGGTCGGCCCGCAGCACTGGTCGGCGGTCCGCCTGCTGGGCCGGGCCCTGCCCGACCCGCATCGGTTGGTCGTGCTCGGGCGGCGGGTACCGGAAGGGGATGGAGGGCAGACCACGGACGGCCGGTGGCCTCGGCTGACCACGACCGACCTGGCGTTCACCACCGAGGAGCTGCACCTGCTGCTGGTCGAACGGCTGCCCGGCGGCCTGCCCGACGTCATGGTCGAGCAGCTGCGCCTCGCCACCGGTGGCTGGTCGACGGCGCTGCGTGCCGTCGTCAACGCCCTGGGGCGCAGCGCGGCGCCGCACGAGCTGGGGCGCCGGCTGCTGGGCGACAACGTGGTGCTGGACGTGCTGGTCCACGACCTGCTGGCCCCGCTGGACGACGATGCCCGACGTCGGCTGGGTGCGGCGGCGTGCCTGCCGCTGCTCGACGCCCGCCTGGCCCGGGACCTGGGGCTGGCCGACACGATCAGGGCTGCCGCCGAGGCCGGTGTGCCGTGGGAGACGCCGGCAGTCGGTCCCTGGACCCTGCCGGACCCCGTCGCGGACCTCCTTCGCCCGGACGATCCCCTGCCCCTACCGGAGCTCCGGCCGCTGGCGGTCGGCCTTGCCCGTCACGGTCGGGTGCTGGAGGGTGCTCGCCTGGCGGTCGAGCACCACCATCCCGACCTGGCCGCCCGGATCGTCGCCGACGCCTCGATCGACGACCTCCGTGAGTCGTTCAAGCCGTCCCTGCTGGCGTTCCTGCGTGCCCTGCCCGACGACGTGGTCGCCCGCCACCCGCGCGTCGACGTCCAGGTGGCCCGGCTGCTGACCCTGATGGCGGCCTACGGTGACCGCAACGCCCACGTCCTGGCGCGCGCCCCGCGGTGGGAGGCGTCGCACCCGGACGTCGCGGCAGCCATGCACGCCGAGCGGTACCGGGACCTCGCCTACTTCTCCCCCACCCCCGACCCCGCCGACATCACCGCCATCGAGGATCTGCTCGCGTCGACCGTGGACCTGGAGACCCGCTGCCGCCTCGAGCAGGGGCTGGCCCTGCTGCTGGCCCGCCGAGACGGCGTCGACGCCGCCGAGGCGGGGCTGCGCCGGGCAGCCGAGACGGCCGAGCGGGCCGGCGACCGCCATCAGGCCGCGCTGATCCTGCGCGACCTGGCCTGGGTGGTGCTGCTGGAGCAGGGGCGCCTGCGCCAGGTCGTCGCCACGTTCGACCGGGTCGAGGCGATGCTGGGACCCGGGACGACGACGACGGCATGGCGCATCAACCGGGCGGACACGCTGGTGATGCTGGGCGAGCTGGAGGCCGCCGACCGAGACCTCGACATCGCTGCCCGGCAGGCCGAGCTGCAGCACGACGACCAGCACGTGGCGTACGCCGCGTGGGCCCGGGCGGGGCTGGAGTCGATGCGGGGCGAGCGGTTGCGCACCCTCGCGGCGGTGCAGCGGGCCGAGCAGCTGGCCGGTGACTGGATGCAGACGGTGACCGGTGTGCTGTTCCTGGCGCAGGTCGCAGACGCGCTGGCACGGGTGGAGCTGGAGGACGAGGCTCGCGAGCGGCTGGACGCCGCGCGGGCCCGCCGGGAGGAGGACGAGCGGGCGGTGCTGGTCGCCGAGGCCGCGGTCGAGGCCCGGCTGGGCGATCCCGCCGTGGCGCTGGCGGTGCTCGAGCGGCTGGGCACCGACCAGCTCGAGCCGTTCGAGGTCCCTCGGATGGTGTTGCTCGGTGCCCTTGCGCGGCATCGCGCGGGCATGGACGCCACCGATGCGGCTGGCCGGGCGTTCGCCGCCTACCAGGCGCAGGGCCTGCTGGAGGTGGCACCGCTGGCCGAACCCCAGGCATGCGCCGTCCTCGTGCCGGTGGCGCGGGGCGTCGGTGCCCCGGTCCCCGAGGGCCCCGTCGGTGGCGCGGTCGGTGGCGCCGAGGGCCCGATCGACCCGGCAACCGTGGACGGGGACGGCGAACTGGCCGCTGTGCTGTCGGAGCTGCACGGCCTGCGACCCCGCGAGGTCGAGGTCCTGATGGCCCTGCGCACGGGTGGCACGAACGCCGACATCGCCGAGGCGCTGGGCATCAGCCCGGCGACGGTCCGCAAGCACCTGCAGCGGGCCTACGCCGGCCTCGACGTCCGTTCACGTGCCGAAGCGCTGGTCCTGCTGTCACGCATGCAGCACGGCTGACCGTCGCCGGTGCCCTCTCGGAACGACAAACGCCTCCCGGCGAACCGGGAGGCGTTGCGCTGGCGGGCTCAGAGGGATTCGAACCCCCGGCCTTCTGTTCCGTAGACAGATGCTCTATCCAGCTGAGCTATGAGCCCATGCAGGGCGTGGACCCTGCGGGACGAGTAAGAGTAGCGGCTTGTCGTGGATCGGGCCACTCCGGGCGTGGCCGACCGGCCACCCGACCGTGGCGGTAGCGTGCGCGCCACCATGTCGACGTCGCCCGTGTCACCCAACGCCCGCGTGCTGACGTCCTCCAGCGGCGTGGTCGTGATCGAGGACGGCCCCCTGGTCGTGGTGGCGGACCGGAGGCTCGTCGGCCCCGCGGTCGCTGCGTTCGTCGTCGGCCTGGTCTGGGTGATCGCCGTGGGCGGCATGACAGCGGCTGCCGTGACCGGTGACCTGCCTGTCCCGTGGCCTGTCGCGCTCCTCGCGCCGTCCGTGGTGCCGCTGCCGATCCTCGTCCTCCTCCTGCGTGCCCTGCAGGCGGCCCGTCGACGGCCGCTCGACCACTTGGCCGTCTCGGCGGTCTTCGACCGGGCGGCCGGTGCGCTGCGGGATCCGCAGGGTCGACCCATCGCACCGCTGACCCATGTCCGCGTCGGCCGACGCGTGCAGGTCGGGTCCAGCTCTCCCGCGCTGGTCGTCCGCATGCCCGACCGCACGCTCGTGCTGGCCCGCCCCTCCCCCTTCGCGGGCGGCATGGGCAACCTCGACAGCGTCCTCGCCGCGGCGATCGGCCAACCGCCCCGTTAGCGCGAGCGTCGCAAGGGGTGGGCCTTCAGCACCGCCTTGGCCGCCGCCCGGCCCGGCGTGCCGGCAACGCCCCCGATCGGGGCCGTCCCGGCGCCCGAGACGAACAGCCCGCGGACCGGGGTCGAGTGGCCGCCGAGCGCCACGGTCGGGCGGGCGCTGACCAGCTGGTCGAGCGACAGGTCGAGCACCATGGGGTGCGCCCCGGGCCAGCGCAGCTCGGCCTCCATCAGCTCGGGTGTTCGGATGGCGATCCCCTGGATCGAGTCGCGGAACCCGGGTGCCCGTCGCTCGACCGTGTCGATCATGCGCTCGGTGAACTGCTCGGCCACGCCGTCCCAGCCACCACGGACCTCCGCCGGGGCGGCCGGACAGGCCAGGTAGACGGTGTGATGACCCTCCGGGGCCAGCGTGTCGTCCATCGCGCTCGGGGTGAACGCATAGGTCGGCACGGGGTCCTCGGGCAACCGTCGGTCCTGCGCCGCGCTGAACGCCCGCTCGAGGGAGGGGAAGTCGTCGACGTAGGACTGCAGCCCCATCCAGTCCGCCGGCTGGGCGTCGGGATACGCCGGCAGCCGGTCGGTCGCGACGTGCACGACCATCTGCACGGCGTTGCCGGCATGGGCGACCCGCAGGTCGTCGGCGACCCTGCCGGTCAAGGGTGGGTCGAGCAGGTCGAGCAGCGCCATCCGAGGGTCCATGGCCGTCACGACGACATGGGCGGCCAGCCGCTCCCCCGACGCCAGCTCCACCCCCTGCACCGCCCCGTCGCGCTGCACGATCCTCGCGACGTCCGCGCCGGTGCGGATCGTTCCGCCCCACGCCTCGAGCCGGCGTGCGAGCGCGTCGGACAACGCCTGTGCCCCACCGACGGCATGCCACTGGCCGTGCCGGTGGTAGACGGCTTGCCAGATGGCGGAGAAGGCGGTGCCGAAGTCGTTGGGGCTGGCGTTGCCGTGGGCGGCGAAGGCGCCGATCGGCGCCATGACCGCGTCGGTGGTCAGGTAGCGGCGAAGCAGGGCGCCGTAGGGCATCAGCAGCGTCGAGGCGAGCGCGAACGGCCCGCCGTGTCGCCGCAGCGCCTGGAACACGGGGAGGATGCGGTCACCGGCCATCGCCAGCTCGCGCCGTGCCGAGGCCCCGGCGTTCACCCCGGCGACGGCCAGCTTCACGATCGGCATGGCGTCGTCGACGAAGCGCCGGTAACCGTCGACGTCAGCGGGGGCGACCTCGGCGATGGAGTCCAGCGTCGCGTCGACGTCGCGCCAGAAGCGGATGGTCGTCCCGTCGGCGCCGACGGAGACGGCGAAGGGGTCCATCTCGCGGTACTCCAACCCCATCTCGGCCAACCCCAGCTCCTCCGGGATGTCGGTCATGTTGATGATGTTGTGGGCCGCGGAGTGGGTGTCGAAGCGGTAGCCGGGGACGGTCTCGTCGGTCCTCGAGCCACCCCCGACCTTGTCGGACTGCTCGAGCACGGTCACGTCGACACCGGCGCGGGCCAGGTAGCAGGCAGCGACCAGGCCGTTGTGGCCGCCGCCGACGACGAGGGCGGTGGGGGGTGGGGAGGGCACGACGTCGACATGTACCCGATGTCGGCCCGTCCCACCGGCGCCTCGCGCCACTGCGACGTCCGAATCCCGCCGGACCACAACGGGTGGGGGTGCCAGACTGCGACCCATGACCACGACCGGGCCGACCGCCACCGACTTCGACAGCTGTTACGCGGCCGTCGCCTCGCGGGACCGGCGCTTCGACGGTCGGTTCATCACCGGGGTGCTGACCACCGGCATCTTCTGCCGTCCCTCCTGCCCGGCCCGAACACCCAAGCGCGAGAACGTGCGCTTCTTCCCCTCTGCCGCCGCAGCCCAGGACGCCGGACTGCGCGCCTGCCGTCGGTGCCGCCCCGAGCTGGCCCCCGACCGACCCGAGGTCGACCCGCAGGCGGACGTGGCTGCGCGGGCGCTGCGGATGATCGAGGACGGGGCCGGCGAGGGTGGCGTCCCCGCCCTTGCGGCGCGGTTGCACGTCAGCCCCCGGCACCTCCAGCGGATCACGACGGCCACCTTCGGGGCGGGGCCGGCGGCGTTGATCACCATGCGGCGGGTCCGGCTGGCGCGGATGCTGGTCGACCAGACCGACCTCCCGCTGACCCGGGTGGCGTTCGCCGCCGGGTTCGGCAGCGTCCGGCAGTTCAACGACGCGTTCCGACGGACCTTCCACGCCTCCCCCACCGACGTGCGTCGGGGACGCCCCGCGGCCCCCGCGGCGGTCAGGGTGACGCTGGCGGTCCGCCAGCCGTTCGCGCCGGACCCCACGCTCGAGTGGGTGGCGCTGCACGACATCCCCGGCCGGACCGGCCTCGTCGACGGGGCCATCCGGCACGTCACCGACGAACAGGTTGTCACCCTGCGCCCGACGGCCGTGGACGTGGTGGTGGAGGTGGTGGCTGCGGACGGCCACGACCCCGACCTGGGACGCGCCGTGGCGCTGGCCCGCCAGGTGTTCGACCTCGACGCCGACGTCGACGCCATCGACCGGGCCCTCGGCGACGACGCGCTCCTGGGACCGCTCGTCGCCCGTCGGCCCGGCCTTCGCATCCCCGGGGCCGCCGATCCGTGGGAGGGGCCGGTCCGCACGGTGCTCGGCCAGCAGGTCTCCGCCGCCGCCGCGACGACGATGATGGGGCGTCTGGCCGCCCTGTCGGAGCGGCCCGGCATCCCCTCCCCCGGAGTGGTCCGCGACCTGCCGCTGGAGGCCGCCATCGGCCTGACCCGGCAGCGTGCGGGTGCGGTACGGGCCCTGGCCGCGGCGGTCGACAACGGGTTGGACCTGGCCCCGGGTGCCGACCCGGACACCGTCCGGGCCGCCCTGCTGGCCCTCCCGGGGATCGGCCGGTGGACGGCGTCGAGCATCGGCCTGCTGACCCTCCGCAACCCCGACGCGTGGCCGGAGGGCGACCTCGCGCTGCGCCGGGCCGTGGAGGGCCTGACCGCCACCACCGTCACGGCCCGCGAGCTGGACCGGATGGCCGAGCGCTGGCGGCCGTGGCGTGGCTACGCCGCGATGCACCTGTGGACCCACTACCTGTCCGACACCGTCACCGAGGAGATCCAGTGAGCACGACCCTGCACCACCTCAGCATCCCCACACCGACCACTCCGCTGACGGTCCTGCTCGACGGTGACACCGTCGTCGCGTCGGGCTTCGGCATGCCCGAGCAGCTGCTGGCGCGGATGGACGACCATGCGACGCGTGCCCCTGCGCCGACCGATCATCCGGTCGGCACGGCCCTGCGTGCGTGGCTGGCCGGGGACGGGGCCGCGCTGGACGCCGTCGACGTCCGCCAGCCCGGCACCAGCTTCCAGCAGGAGGTGTGGGCGGCGCTGCGTGCGATCCCGGCAGGACGGACGCGGACCTACGGCGAGGTTGCCGCTGCCGTGGGACGACCCGGCGCCTCCCGAGCCGTGGGATCGGCGTGCGCCCGCAACCGCCTCGCCCCGTTCGTCCCCTGCCACCGCGTGCTCCCGGCAACGGGCGCCACAGGCGCCTACGCCTGGGGTGCCGACGTCAAGCGCTGGCTGCTGGACACCGAAGCAGCCCTGTCGACCTGACCGGAGACGACACGGCCGCACCGTCCTTGGATGGACGGTGCGGCCGGCGGCGGGGTGGTGGTCGTGCGGCCGGTCAGCGGGATGGCTGCTGCCCGGGACGTCGCGTCAGCGGACGAGGTGGCCCGTGATGGCGTGCAGGTTCGGATCCAGCACCTCGTGGGCGCGAGCGACGGCGGTATCGGTCGCGCGAGGCAGCGCCCACATGGCGAGGCGCTCGACCAGGGGAGCGGGTTCGCCAGCACGGGGACGCAGCCGGGACGCACGGGCGGGGTCGGCGTCGGCGGTGAGGATGGCGACGGCCTCCAGCGTGGCGTCGTCAGCGTGTGCCTGGCCGACCAAGCGGGCGGCGACACGGCTGGCGAGGCGGAAGCGGGCGGCGTCGAGGACGGGGCGGGCGGGACGTGATTCCACGATGACTCCTTGCCTTGGCCCGCGGCGGGATGCGGTCCAAAGTAAGATCCATTTGTGCTGATTGCACATTACCGACACTACACCTCCCCCGTAAGGCCCGCCATTGGATTTTGCCTCTTACTCCGAGATCGCCCTCGACCTCGCGAACGTCGAGCCCTACGACGACCCCGAGGACGACGCCCTCCTCGACGTCCTCCGGACACACTTCCCGAAGATGGCGACGCGGCTCAACGACGCCGACCTCCCGCCGCTTCGCGAGCTGCACGGCCGGCTTCGCAGGATCATGGAGACCGACGACGTCCCGCTGGCCGTGGAGCAGCTCAACATCCTGCTGCTGGCCAACCCGATCAACCCCGAGATCTCCGGGCACAGCCACGACGACGGGCGGGAGGACCAGTGGCACCTCCACCTGTCCCGCGACAACGCGTCGGTGTCGGCGCACGCCGCGGCGGTCGCCGCCATGGGGCTCACGGTGGCCCTCCTCGACCACGGCTTCGACAGACGGGGCACCTGCTCGCACACCACGTGCCGCGACGTCTACATCGACGGCTCACCCGGTGGGACCCGCCGCTACTGCTCCGACGCGTGCCAGAACCGGGCCAACGTCGCCGCCTGGCGGGCCCGCAAGCGTGCCGAGGCCGCGGAGGCCCAGCAGCCCGCGACATGAATGAGAGTGCCCGTCTCGGGCAGGCTTGTGGCATGAGCGCCTCACCCCCCACCGTCCTGCGCCAGCGTGCCGCCCTGTGCGACATGCTCGACGCGTTGTCCGATGAGCAGTGGCACGCCGAAACGTTGTGCGAGGGGTGGGACGCCGGCGACATCGTCGCCCACCTGCTGGTACGCGAGCGCGAACCCATCCCCGCGATCGGCATCCTCTTCCCTCCGCTGAGCGGGCTGCTCGACCGTCGCATGGCCGCGCGCAAGGCGCAGGGCCGCGAGCGGATGATGGCGGCCCTGCGTGGCGGTCCGCCGCCGTGGATGCGCCTGCCGGTGGTCCGTGACGTGCAGGTCGGCGAGGACTGGATCCATGCCGCCGACGTGGCCCGTGGTGGGGCGGCGACGGCCGACGGACCGGCGATCGCGCCGTTCGACGGCACCGAGGACGCCGACGTCGCCCGGCAGCTGTGGCAGGCCGTCGGCCGCTTCGCCCCGATGACCCTCCGCGGGGTCGAGGTCTCCGGCGTGGTCGACCTGACCGACGGCACCACGCACCGGACCTACCGGGTGGGCGGTCCGGTGGCCCGTTCGGCGAGCGGCGCCGAGCCCGACCTGACGGTCCGCGGACCGGTCGGCGAGCTGGTCCTGTTCGCCACCGGCCGGCCGCGCTGCGAGGTCACCGTCGAGGGTGACGAGGCCCTGCGCGAGTCGATCGAGGGCGCCAGCCGCAGCGTCTAGGTCAGCTGGTCAGCCGACGTCGGTGACGCCGTCCGCTCCCACGGGGCGGGCGGCCCAGGCGGTGTCGACGAAGCGGATGATCTCGTCGGTCAGCCGTCGCGGGCGCATCCGGAGCTCCAGCGGACTGCGCGCTTTGAGCAGCGTGCCGTTGGGCAGCTGACGGGCCAGGCGGGCGGCGTCGGTGTGGGGGTGGAGCGGGTCGGACTGGTGCCCGATGATCAGCGCCGGGGTGCGCATGGCCTGCCGCTCGTTCTCGTCGGGCCCCATCGGGCCCATGAGCAGGCCGTGCAGCACCGCCTTGATCTCGTCGGGATGCTTGGAGACCGCACCGAGGAAGCTGTCGACGGTTTCGTTGCCGGTCCGCGGCAGGCGGGCCATCGCCGCGGTGGCCAGGCGTGCGACCGGCCCTCCCCAGTGCATCGCGAGCAGGAGCGGGACGAAGGTGATCGCGGCGAACGGCGTGGCGTTCTCCAGCACCGGCATCTCCAGCACCATGGCCCGGACCCGCTCGGGGTAGCGGTAGCCGGTCATCAGCCCGACCCCTGCGCCGAGCGAGACGCCGCCGACGACGGCCTCGTCGACCTCGAGGTGGTCCAGCACCGTGATGACGGCGTCGGCGTAGTGGTCCATGCGATGCGCGCTGGCCCGGCGCGGCTTGTCGCTGCGCCCGTGGCCCAGCATGTCGACGAGGATCACGCGGTGGCCGGCCCTGGCCAGCGCCCTGGCGAGCGCGCGGTTGACCCCGGCGTCGAGCAGCAACCCGTGGACCAGCACGGTCACCCGCGGACCGGCCCCGTGCTCCTCGTAGGACAACGTCCAGCCCTGATGGGTCACCGTGCGCAGCTTCATGTGTTCAGGGTGCCACGGCCCACACCTCGCGTGTCGGGTTCGGGGCGGCCGGCCGCGATCACCCGACAGGGGTCATGGGGGACGGGTGTGGCAGGCTGCGGGCCATGGAGCTGCTGACCACGCCCGCCGACCGCTTCGACGACCTCCCCGACTGGCCGTACGCCAGCCAGCGGGTCGACGTGGGCCACGGCGCCCACATGGCCTTCGTCGACGAGGGGCCACGTGACGCCGCCCCGATCCTGCTGCTGCACGGCGAGCCGACGTGGTCCTACCTGTACCGCCACATGATCCCGGGGCTGCTGGAGGCCGGCCATCGGGTCGTCGCGCCCGACCTCATCGGCTTCGGTCGTTCCGACAAGCCGGCGGACCGCGCCGACCACTCCTTCGCCGGACACGTCGAGTGGATGAGCACGTTCGTCGCCGAGGTGCTGGACCTGACCGGCATCACGCTGTTCTGCCAGGACTGGGGAGGGTTGATCGGCCTGCGCGTCGTGGCCGAGCACCCCGAGCGCTTCGCACGCCTGGTGATCGGCAACTCGGGACTGCCGACCGGGGACCAGGAGATGCCCGAGGCGTTCATGCGGTGGCAGCACTTCAGCCAGACCGTGGAGTCCTTCCCCGTCTCCCCGATGATCCAGGGGGCGACCAACCGCGAGCTGACCCCCGCCGAGCTGGCCGCCTACGACGCGCCGTTCCCCTCCGAGGCGTACAAGGAGGGGCCGCGGATCATGCCGTCGCTGGTGCCGACCTCCCCCGACAACCCGGCGAGCGCCGCCAACCGCAGGGCGTGGGAGGTCCTGATGGCCTTCGAGCGTCCGGTCCTGACGACCTTCAGCGACAACGACCCCATCACCGGGGGTGGCGACCGGGTCTTCCAGAAGCTGGTCCCGGGCACGAAGGGGCAGGACCACACGACGGTGTCGGGCGGCCATTTCCTGCAGGAGGACGCCGGTCCGGAGCTGGCGGCGATCATCACCCGGTTCGTGGCCGCGACCAGCTGAGGGCACATGCTGACGTCACCTGCTGACGTCGTCCGCAGCCTTCGCCGGGTCAGTACCGCTGCGCCACGACGCGGCTGGCCGTGGCGACACGGGTGACCGCCACCTGGGCGTCCTCGGCCGGCAGCGCGAAGCCGACGACCTCGGCCTCGGCCTCGGCGAGGACCGCGGCGACGACCTCGTCGGGCAGGCCCTCTGCCTCGAGCACGGCACGTGCGTCCTCGCCCACCCGCATCGCGAAGTCCTCGTCGGACTCGATGCGCTCGGCGATCGCCGCAAGGGTTGAGGGGATGTCCGTCATCGTGGGTCTGCTTTCGGGACGAGCTGCGGGGGACTCCACGACGCTAGCGCCCCGGACACCGACACCCGGAGGTTTGTAAGAACTTCGGTTCCGCGTCAGCGATACCCGTCGAGCCGTTGCAGCTGCTCGGTGGCCCATCCATGGGCCCGGGCGGCGATCAACCGGGCATCGTCGCCGAACGGGGTCACCTCCGAGGTGTCCCGCAGCAGCAGGTCGAGCAGGTCGTCCGGCAACCCCGCATCGCGCAGCACCTTCGCCGGATCGCGCTCGACGCCCCGACGGAACCGTGCGTCGAAGTCGATGCGTGCGGCCACGTCGAGCACGTGCAGCGCCCTCCGTCGCTGGAGGTCGGCTGGGTCGGGTGGGCGCGGCTCGGCCCCTGGGCGTGTCGTGATGTGTTGATCATCGGACCTGTGCCGACGACGGTTGCTCACGTTCCCGTGACACGTCGATTCCACCGTTCGCTGGAGAAAACTTGAGTGCATCGGGATTAGATCGAGGCATGCTGTGGTTCAAGGTCCAACCATCGACGTAAGGAAGTAATCATGGTTGATCAGCTGGAGAGCACCGAGCGTGCACAGCTCACCGTTCCACTGCTGCCCCTGCCGGGTGGAGTGGTGGTCCCGGGCATGGTCGTGACGATCGCGGTGGAGTCCGACGAGGCCAAGGCCGCCATCGCCGCCGCCGCCGACGCAGACGACCGCCTGGTCCTGGTCCCCAAGGTCGGCGACCGCTACGCCACCGTCGGCACCCTCGCCCACATCGACAGCCACGACCGCCTCCGTGGCGGCCGCAAGGGCATCCTCGTCCGCGGCCTCTCGCGTGCCGTCATCGGCACCGGGGCGACCGGTCCGGGCGAGGCCACCTGGGTCACCGTCGACCCGGTCCTCGACGACGTCGACCCCGATGACGTCGCCGACCTGACGCGCGACTACCGCGCGATCATCACCGGCATCCTCGAGCACCGCGGCGCCGGACGCACGCTGTCGACCGCCATCGAGGAGATCACCGACCCGGGGCAGCTGGCCGACACGGCCGTGTACTCCCCCGACGTCGACCTCGCCCAGAAGGTGGAGGTGCTGGAGACCCTCGACGTGACCGAACGGCTGGAGAAGGTCACCGCCTGGGCCCGTGAGGTCCTGGCAGAGCTCGACGTGCGCTCCAAGATCCGCGCCGACGTCGGCGAGTCCATGGAGAAGCGCCAGCGGGAGTACATCCTCCGCGAGCAGCTCAAGGCCATCCGGACCGAGCTGCGCGAGATGGGTGCCGGCCCAGCCGAGGACGACGACGGGCAGGACTACCGCACCCGGGTCGCCGACGCCGCGCTGCCCGATGACGTGCGCACGTTCGTCACCAAGGAGATCGACCGGCTCGAGCGGACCAGCGAGCAGTCCCCTGAGCAGTCGTGGATCCGCACGTGGCTGGACCGCATCCTCGAGCTGCCGTGGGGCGAGCGGTCCGACGACAACCTCGACCTCGACCGGGCCCGCGACATCCTCGACGCCGATCACACGGGCCTGGACGAGGTGAAGGACCGCCTCGTCGAGCAGCTGGCCGTCCGCAAGCTGCGCATCGAGCGCGGACTCGACGGCCCACAGGACGCGGTGACCCCGGCGTCCCCGCTGGCCGACTGGCCCGCGGACGCGGCCCCCCACGCCGACCCACGCACCGACGCCGTGGAGGACACCACCACCGTCGAGGACTCCGCTGGGGGCACGACCGAGGACCCGGCCGCGACGCCCGCTGACGATCCTGCGCAGGACGCACCGCCCCGCGGGCGACGTGGCAGCGGTGCGATCCTGGCGCTGGTCGGTCCTCCCGGCGTGGGCAAGACCTCGCTCGGCGAGTCCGTCGCCCGAGCGCTCGGCCGCCGGTTCGTCCGTGTCGCCCTCGGCGGGGTGCGGGACGAAGCGGAGATCCGCGGGCACCGTCGGACCTACGTCGGTGCCCAGCCCGGACGGATCGCCAGGGCGATGACCGAAGCGGGGACGATGAACCCCGTCGTCCTGCTCGACGAGATCGACAAGGTCGGCGGTGACTACCGGGGCGACCCCTCGGCGGCGCTGCTGGAGGTCCTGGACCCCGCCCAGAACCACACCTTCCGCGACCACTACCTGGAGGTCGACCTCGACCTGTCCGACGTCCTGTTCATCGCCACCGCCAACGTGCTGGAGACCATCCCGGGGCCCCTGCTCGACCGGCTCGAGGTCGTCACCCTGGACGGCTACACCGACGCGGAGAAGGTGGCCATCGCACGGGACCACCTGCTGACCCGCCAGCTGACCAACGCCGGACTGTCGGTCGACGAGGTGGAGATCAGCGACGCGGTCCTGCGCCATGTGGTGGAGGGCTGGACGCGCGAGGCCGGCGTCCGCCAGCTGGAACGACAGCTGGCCAAGCTGACCCGGAAGGCCGCCGTCCGCATCGCGGCGGGTGACACCGCACCCATCGTGGTGGACGATCCGTCCGCGCTGCTCGGCCGGCAGAAGGTGTTCCGCGAGGACGCCACCGACCGCGTTGACGTCCCGGGTGTCGCCACCGGCCTGGCCGTGACGGGCGTCGGCGGTGACGTGCTGTTCGTCGAGACGGCCCGGCTGGACGACGACGGCGGCAAGGGCAGCCTGCACCTGACCGGCCAGCTCGGCGACGTCATGCAGGAGTCGGCGTCCATCGCCCTGTCCTTCCTCCGGTCCCACGCAGAGGAGCTCCAGCTGGACGCCACCGCACTCGGCGGTCGGTTCCACGTGCACTTCCCGGCGGGCGCCATCCCCAAGGACGGCCCCTCCGCAGGCGTGACGATGACCACGGCGCTCGCGTCGCTGGTCACCGGCCGCAAGGTGCGCGCGGGCGTCGGCATGACCGGCGAGGTGACACTCCAGGGCAAGGTCCTGCCGATCGGCGGGGTCAAGCAGAAGGTGCTGGCCGCACACCGTTCGGGGCTGGACACCGTCCTGCTGCCCAAGCGGAACGAGGCCGACATCGACGACGTCCCCGAGTCGGTGCGCGACGCCATGACGATCCACTTCGTCGAGGACGTCCGCGACGTCCTGGCCCTCGCCCTCGAGTCGGCGGGGTAACCGGGTCTACGCCGCTGCGGGGGGTCGGCGTCGCCTGATGCGTGCAGCGGGGGCATCTTGCCAGTCCACGCCGCAGTGCAGCAGTAGGCGGATGCGGTAGTTGTCGAAGTTG